>JALGTI010000373.1 GCA_029821455.1 Candidatus Zipacnadia bacterium
GGCCGGGCGGCCTTGGTGAACTCTTGTATCCACGGCGCCGGTGGTGCACCGCCTACACCAATGGAAACGCCGGAGGCCTCCACATCATCCGGAGGGTTCTCACTGCCGGTCAAGCGCGTCAGCAGTTGGCCCTCGGTGCCGATGTTCCCGGCCTCTACAATAGTTTCAGCTCTGCCCGGGAACACCTGGGTCACTGTGAAACAGCCCTTCAAGGTTGTCCAGTCCGGCTCAGTTGCTTTGCCGAACAGGTCGAACTGCATCCTCAGTGCCACCCACAGCTTCTCCCCGGGCTGGGCCGCAACACCGGCTGAAAAGCGCACGCGGGCGGTTATCTCTTCAGTCCCCAGCAATACTCTGTGGACTGCGCCTTGGCCCTGACCGACGGTCCAGTAGGCCAGAGCGTGGCCGTCCGGCGATCCGCACACGCCAGCGACGGTAGCCCCTTCTTCATGCGCCAGGGCCAGTTCCCGACTGATCACGCCATCGGGCGACAGCACGCGTACCTGCGCCCCCGTCGCACAGAACACCACGTCCCCAGAGGCATCCCAGCATGCTGCCTGCGCCTCGGCAATCCTCACTCCCTCAGGCTCGCTGGCCGGATTGGCGCAAACGGTAAGCCCGTTACTGTCCACGCGCAGCCAGCCGGGCCTGCGAGGCCGCGACAGCCTGCCAAACTCATCGGCGGTGAGCGCCTCAAGCTCCTGACCCGGAAACGAGACTCCGGCGCATCCTGCCCCCCAGGCTCCCCGCCCCTCCCACAGGGCCAGCACCTTCCCCTGCTCCTCTCGCAGCCCGCTCCACATCCCATCGGGGAACTGGCCCAGCTCAGTGGGCATACCCGAGGTCAAGTCCAGGGCGTACAGCGAGGTGGTGCTGGCATCCTCGTGGCAGTAAACCACCAGGTGTTCCGCCGGCCAGGCCAGGTACAGAGCGGGGCTGACCTGGCGAGGGCCGCCGAAGGTCCTGGCGCCACCGTCAGCGTGGAGACTGAGGATGGCCAGTTCGCAAGTCTGGGGGTCTGCACAGCGTCGCCAGTAGGCCAGCTTCGTCTTATCAGGGGACACAGCGAAGTGAGGGGTGGCGGCTGCGGGCATGCCCCTGACGCCGCCAGCTCTGTCCACCACCACAATGACCGGCTGATCCGGCCACTGCTGCCACCCACCAGCAACTAACCCCCGCCCCTCATCCAGCCACACCACTCTGTCAGCCAGCAGGCCAGCCAGCGGGCGGTCCTCAATCACAATCAGATAGGGAAGCTGCCCGATAGTGACGGCCTCAGCGTACAGGGCCGTCAATAGCCCCACCGCGACTAGCCCCAGCCAGCGCATCTTATTCCCCCAGGTAATAACGTGCTATTGGGTTCGCTACCGCGAGGTGTTCTTCCTGCCTTACTCGCTCCCCTCTATGACAAACCTGTGGAGCGCCTCCGCGACCCCAATCTCCGGATTACTGGCGACATAATCCGCTGCCGCCAGCAGCCGCTCATCCGCGCCAGGCATTGCTACGCCTATCCCTGCGGCCTTCACCAGCGGCAAATCATTGAGCTGGTCGCCAATCCCCATCGTCTCAGAGATGTCCAGGCCGTAATGCTCCGCCAACCACTGTAGCGCCTTGCCTTTGGACGCATCAAGGCTGAGAAACTCCAGATATTCAGGCATCGAACGAGTCACGTAGAGCTTGTCGCCGTAAAGCTCCTGCGTCTCCGGGAGCAACCGCTCGATTATCTCGGGTTCCTCGCAGACCAGCAGCTTGGTCGGAGATTCCCCATCGAACTTGCGTAGATCACCTACAGGAACCGGCACCACGCCAGTGCGCTGGTAGTAGATGAGCGAGCATTTGCTTACCTTGGGTACATACATCACTTCAGCGAGGTAGTAGTGAAGATGCAAGCGGCGCTCAACAGATAGAGCAACGATCTCGGCCGCCAGGTCGGGGACGACCGGTGCCTCAAAAAGCACCTCCCCGCCATTGGGCATCCTGATAACCGCCCCGTTGTAGGCGATGATGGGCGTGTCGCCCAGTCCCAATTGGGAGACAGCAGCATCGGCCGAGCCATACGGCCGCCCAGTGGAGATGACAATGGTAACGCCCTGGCTCTGGGCAGCCCGCAGCGCAGCCAGATTCTCGGGCGGCAGGTGGCTGGAGTGTATCAGCGTCCCGTCCAGGTCAATTGCAACAAGCTTGACAGACATAACAGTCGTTCCCCCTCCCTTCAGGGAGGGGGCAGGGGGTAGGTACAATGAGATAGGTGGCCAATGCTGCGGCCCCTTACTTCGTCAGCCTGGCAATTATCTTGTTTATGTTTTCCAAGCAGATGCTGCTGGCTAGCTCCCCGCCCGCCGAGAAGCTGGCTCCACCCGGCCGCTGCAGCAGGTCGCCCTCTATCTCGGCATCCGGCCGCCAGTGGGTCTCCAGTGAGCACGCGCCCTCATAGCCCATATCAATCAGCGCCTGGAACTGGCCGGGGTAGTCAATGTAGCCGCCATCGCCGACCGGCACGCAGCGTGCGCCATCAGGCGCCTCGGGGTCCTTGACCGCATCCTTCATGTGGACGTGTATCACCCACGGCTTCATCCGCTCCCAGGCATCGGGGAAGGGTAGCTCGCCCTCCTCGGCATAGACCTCATTGGCCGGGTCCCAGATTGCCCGGATGCGCGGGTGGTTGATGTCCTTGTAAAGCTGCTCGGCCTCGGCAGCCGTGGCGATGTGGGTGGACGACTCGTTCTCAATCCCGATGTACAGGTCGTTCTCCTCCAGAATCCTGATCGGCTCCTCGTAGCCGTCAATGATCTGCTGCCAGACATCCCTGGCCGGGCCAGTCCTCCAGAACGTGAA
>JALGTI010000043.1 GCA_029821455.1 Candidatus Zipacnadia bacterium
CATCTTCATCGCCTCCTTGCAATATGTTGATGTGCACACCAAACTTAGCGAACATTATAGCACACGGGCGGGGCGTGTCAAGGGGTAGTTGAGAGGCAGACAACGACAGAGTAACGGCAGATAACAGCAGACAACGACAGCTACGGCAGACAAGGGCAGACACTACAGTAGCGACAGCCCACCGCTGACCCACTCTCGTAGGACAGGCATCCTTGCCTGTCCATCTGACGACCGCAGGCGAGACGCCTGCGCTACCAACCTTCTTGGGTAGGGTAAGCTTCTCCTTCGACTGGCTCCCTTCGGGTCTGAGCCTCACTCTTCGACAGGCTCAGAGTGTAGTGAGCTTGTCGAACTACAGGGTCGAAGACAGGACGGTGAGCTTGCCGAACCCGCAGCTTGCCCAAAGTGTGCGCAGACTGTGGAAGCTGGTGCTACTTGGGGAACAGGCCACAGGGCAGGGGGCGTTATAGGAGGGTGAGGGAGCGTAGATGAGCAAGATACTGATAGTGGATGATGACCCGGGCGTCCGGGAGCTGCTGGAGATGTATCTGACCAACGAGGAGTTCGAGGTCAGAGCGGCGGCCAGTGGCCCTGAGGCGCTCGATGCGGTGAAGAAGCGGCTGCCGGCTCTGGTGCTGCTGGATATTATGATGCCGGGGATGGACGGCTATGAGGTGTGCCGGTCGCTGCGGGCCAACTACGATGTTCCGATTATCTTCCTCACCTGCAAGGATGATGACCTGGACCCCATCATCGGGCTGGAGGTAGGGGCGGATGACTACATTACCAAGCCGTTCAATCCGCGCGAGGTGGTCGCCCGCGTGAAGGCGGTGCTGCGGCGCACCGACGTTCAGCAGCCCGGCGCGGGCAAGCGGATCAGTACCGAATGCCTGGATATCTACCAGGACACGCGGGAGGTCTGGGTGTTTGACACGCAAATCAAAGTGACCCCCAAGGAGTTTGATATTCTGTGGCTGCTGGCTTCCCACTCGCGGGTGGTGTTCTCGCGCGAGGAGATAATGCGGCAGGTGTGGGGCTATGAGGGTGAGTACTATGACGTGCGGACGGTGGACACCCACGTCAAGCGGCTGCGCAGGAAGATAGCCGAGGCCGGCTGCAAGATGTGCACGATTGAGGCCGTGTGGGGGACCGGGTATCGCTTCATCGTGGACCCCGAGTGTGATTTCACGGCGCAAGAGAGGTGATTGTAAGAGCAAGGGAAGCCCGACGACTTGGACAGGCAAGGATGCCTGCCTTCGCAGGCCATAGCCCGCTACGGCGGGCGAAGGCCTGTCCTACGGAATAACCGCAGGCGGGATGCCTGCGCCACCCGTGTTGGCTACGGCCGCAGGCGAGACGCCTGCGCTACTGGCCCTTTGCAACTACTCCAATAAGAGGGCTGTGGCGTGACGCAAAGTGTACTGGGACGACTGACGATCACTCACCTGCTGGTGGCACTGGCCAGCGTTGTGCTGGTGGCGGCGCTCTCCTCTCACCTGTTCTCGGTCTACTATGTCAGCCAACGGCGTGGAGAACTGGTCGCGGCGGCCGAGACCCTGGCACGTGCCTCTGAAGACCTGCTGCTTGAGGCCGACCGGGAACAGCTTTTCGAGTTGACATCCACAGGGGGGGAGATGCTGGGCGGGAGGATCTGTGTGTTCGATGCGGAGTCCGCGCGGCTGGTGGCCAGCAGTCACGCCGGCATCCCCGGCCAGGAGCAAGCGGCGGCTGAAAGCTATCTGCAAGCCAGTCTCAATGCCACGGAGGCCGAAACTACGCGGGTCGAGTGTCAGGGTCTGGTCTATAGCATAACGGTGCCGGTGCGGCACCGGCCCAGCGACGAGCTACTGGGGCTGGTAGTGCTACGCTGCCCGATTGCCGGCATCCAACGCATCGTGGCGGCACAGCGGTTCAGCAGCGTGCTAGCCGCTATCGGAGCTGCGCTGCTGGCAGTGCTGTTGGCTGTGATGGCGTCCAGGGCGGTGTCGCGTCCCCTGCGTGACATCAGCCAAGCTGCGCAGCGCCTCGCCGAGGGCGACTTCGATGTGCATGTGGAGCCTCGGGGGCCGACGGAGGTGGCGATGCTGGCTCGCGCCACCAACTGGTCGGCCCGCAACCTCAAGGACACATTCGCGCAACTGTCGGCTGAGAGGGAGAAGCTGGCCGATGTGCTGGTCAGTATGTCCGACGGGGTGCTAGCCTACGATGAGCAGGGTGAAGTGATGTTGGTCAATGAACGCGCCCGCGAGTTGTTGCTACTGCCAGCCGGAGAGCTCGCAGGCGGCGATATCGAGGAGCTGCTGCCCGAGCCGGACCTGAGGGAAACCCTGGGGAATGGGACTGGCGATGAGCCGCTGGCGCTGGGTTCGCGGAAGCTGCACGTTACTACCGCGCGGCTGTCCAGCGGCGGAGGCACAGTGGCTGTGATTGTGGATGTTAGCGAGGCCGAGCGGCTTGAGAGGATGCGGCGCGATTTCGTCGCCAATGCGTCCCACCAGCTTCGCACCCCGCTTACCTCCATTCGTGGCTATCTGGAAGCCCTCTCCGACGGCACGGCAGCCAGCCCTGGCCAGCAGGCACGCTGCTTGGCGATTGCCCTCGAACAGGTGGGCCTGCTGCAGGGGCTTGTGGACCAGTTACTGGAGCTGTCGCGCTTGCAGGCCCGGGCTGGCCCGGAGCAGAGGGTCGCGCTGAGTCTGGTAGAGGTAGCCGAGCGGGCTTGTGAGCACCTCGCGCCGCTGGCCGACAGAGGCGGTGTTAAGCTTGTGGTGGAGACCGATGGCAACCCTCCGCAAATCGAAGGCGACCCTGACCGGCTGCTTCAGGCTACGCATAACCTCCTGGACAACGCGATCCGTTACACACCGGCAGGGGAGACAGTGCATGTGCGCGTGCGCCAGCGGCCGCAGGGAGTGGAACTGGCCGTGGCAGACAGGGGGCCGGGCATCTCCGAGGGGCAAGCTGAGGCTGTTTGGGAGCGGTTCCAGAGTGGCGACGACAAGACCGGCGCAGCCGGCCTGGGTCTGGCAATCACCAAGGAAATTGTGCAGGCGCACGATGGGCAGGTTTCCGCCCGGTCTAACCCCGCAGGCGGCGCGACCTTCGGATTCATCCTTCCCTCGAGAACCTAACTCACCCAACGTCAACCGACAGAAGAGCGGGCAGCGCAATCATTGTAGGCTGTCCAGCCACAGCTGATTCGCTGCCCGATAGAAATGGCGCTGGCGCAGCGCATTTCTCTGGTTCGGTAGGGGGGGATCCACTTACCTGTTTCCCGACCTTGCTGCCATTAGATGGCAACAAAGGAACGGTTGCGGGCAAGGGTGCCGGACCACAGATGATGCCCTAGCCAGCGCCACCAGCCGATTTAGGATCGGCTGTAAGACTGTCTGTTATAAGGGTACACAGGATGTCAACTTTTATTGACGTGGAGGATATTATACTTATAGCCGCAAGGTATACAATAATTTACAAATAGAGATACGCTCAAGATTAAATCAAGCCAGCACGCTCTTATGTACGCCCGTTATAGATTACGGAGAATCAGCGATGCTATCTCTTGACGCCCCTCTGCGTAGGCTGTTGGATTGCGTTCCCAGTCGGTGAAAGAACGCGCCAGACTGTCCACAATGGCGTCAACTTGTTCCTTCCCCACTTTGTCCGCCGCCAGGGTCATGTACTCAAAGTCCTCCATTCCCTTCCTGATGAGCTTGAGGCGAATGGATGGCACCGGCCCCCGGGTGCCGGCCTCAGTACCCGGATACAGTAGCATCCCCTCGCCCCAGTAGCTATCGCGGAAGTGCGGACGCGTCCAAACATCCTCGTAGGGCTTCCAGTATACGCTGGACCAGTACAGGAATCCCTTGATATCATAATGCCAGCTCACCCAGAAAGGGGCGCGGTAGACGAGAGGTGGAAAATCTATTTGCCAGAAGGGATTCTTCGTGTCGCGTTGGCAAAGCGCTGTGTAGCTCCAGATTTCTTCACCAAGCGCCTGCCGCTGGCGGGCGGTCTGTTCATCGTAAAGACCCCATAGGGGGCACCAGATGTCCACCGCACCGTAAAGGTCCCCCCACTGCGGGTCGGAGGTGATGGTCTGCTCGGTGCACAGGCATTTGATGCCGCGGTCAGCCTCGTGAATGAGAGCGCCCTCCTGGCGAACGACCTCGTACTCCTCTGCGTCGTTAGGCTCATCTTTCATGTAGATATAGGCCAGGTCCAGCCAGCCCTTCTCGCGCAGGTAAGCCGCCAGGTCTCGCAGGTAGAGCTTACACTTCTCCGGCTCACCGCGGTATTTGAAGGGGATGGCAAGCGCGTTGACGTGGCGCTCCTCTACCATCATTCGCAGCCGCTCGCCGCTTGCGCTATCATCTATCCCCCCTTCCTCTGTCCACTCCGGCCAGATGTTGCCGAGCGATCCGGGAATACAGCGGTGAGCCAGCAGCGTGTCTATAGCGAACGGGTTACTCAGGTAGCCGAAGTTTGAGCGCATCGCAATAGTGTCAGGAAGGGAGAAGTCATACACTGTCAGCTCAACGGGCACTTCGGCCAGCGTCTGGTCACCGGCGCTCACTGTCACCGTTCCAGTATACTCGCCCGCAGCCGCATCTAGCGTCTGGCTCCACGTCAAAGGGCACCGCATCGAACCGCGCGCCGCTCAACTCAGTGCCGTCAACGGGGTCTACAAAGGGTATCAACGCGTCGGGATACCAGCCGGGGGCAGCCGTGGAGGCATAGCTGGGCTCGAAGATATTGATGTAATGCTCCCGGAAGAGCGTGATGTTCTCAGCCGGAATCTCGCCTGCGGCTCCGACCAGAGGGCTTGCAATAACATTCACGTCGGTAAGGGCCCTCGCTCCAGCGTGCACGATGATCCGGAAGGGTTCATACTCATTGCGCGCCGCCTTGATGTCCGCCGACCGTTGGGGGCCGGGCGTAGTGCTCTTGAGTACGTGCTGCCAGGGTGATGCCACCCAGATTGTCGGCTCCTGTGCCCATGCGACTGCGCAAACCACCAATCCCAGGATAGCCATCGTCAGCTTGTCCACGATGTCACTTCCTTCCTTACATCTTGTCCTCAGCAGCCGTTTTGCAAGACTGTCGTTCGCTACACGTGGCTATAGGGCCTCTCTGAACCACTCGGTCATATCATCCAGCATCTGCGGAGTGAGGTCATGCTTGCCTGGATAGATGGGTACGTCGAAACTGTCAGGGCAGCCGGCCTCCGTGTACAACTGCTTGCCGATGCGACCCAGATCCTCAACGGCGTCCAGCGGCATTCCTACATCCTCAACTGCGCCGATGACTTTGCAGGCCCGAGGGCAGATGGCGGCCAGCAGTTGTGGATGGTCGAAGTGTAGCAGGATGTTGGGGATGTAGAAGTAGGTGCTGTGGAAGCCGGTCTGACCGTGATCAGCCAGGGCAGCCAGGGAACCGACCCCACCACAGACCGGCACCGATAGCCTGATGCGCTCCTCCAGGCAGGCAGCATAGAAGGTCACAATACCGCCCAGCGAAAAACCCGTGCAGCCGATGCGGTCAGCGCCTACATCGGGGCGTCTGGTCAGGTAGTCAACGACCGCAAGGCAGTCCTCGACCAGTCCGCCCATTGCCGGCCGGCCGTAGATCTGGTCCACCTTGGCCCGCTCCAGCATAGATAGCCCCAGACGGCCACCGTAGCTGCGTTGCGAAGGCGCGATGGTGACAAAGCCCCGACGGGCTAGCTCGCGGCCCCAGCCGTGCAGCCTGACATCCGCAGGCTGGTAGTTGTACTCGCGCTCCATCACAAATTCCCGGCTGCGGCCGGAGCCATGCAGGCAGACGATGGCCGGGGCAAGGGCCTGAATATCCCTGGGTATTGCCACCAGCACCGGCACCATCTCATCCGGCTGGTGTGGCACGCAGATGCGCAGGTCCTCGATAGTGACATCATCGTGCTCCTCGCGGCTGCACAGAATCACGCCAGGATGTGAGTCTTCCGCCTCCATCCCCATCAGTTCCCGCAGCTTCAGGCGCATCTGGTGCTGCTCATCGGGGCTCAGCGGATGCGGCGGCTCAGGCTCAGGTATCTTTGCTGACATATCCAGCAGGAAGAATTCGTCTTCCTGAGCGCGCTCGACGCAATATTCGTACATCCCCTTGGCGTCAATGAGCATCACATCGGCATCGCCAATCTTGCCCTTGATCAATAGCCCTCGCTCGGCCAAGTGCCCCTCCTGTTCAACAAACCGGTTTCTGGTCGCCGGGCTTGGCGCGTAAACGCGCACAGGGACTTTGATGATGTTGCCATCATAGTCCACCACCTCCCCGACCTGCGTTTCATCGGCCAGCCGATAGCCGGTCAGGTGCTCCTCGATTGCGTGGAAGGTCGTATTGCAGGCCAGGTTCATACCCAGGAACAGCAACTTGCCACCGAGTTCGATGTTGCGCATAAATGGTGAGGGACCGCCGACGGAGCTGGGGCTGTAGTGATGGTCTTTGGTCAGGAACTCGGCGTGGGGGCCAATGGCTGAGCACGGGTGGGTAGGATGGAGGCTGCGGATCGCCTCGGGCCGGTTCATCAGGGCGTTGTTTATCGCGCCCAGGCACGATGGTGACTGGCGTACATCCAGCTTCGCCATGTTTCGTAGCCACACGTTCTGCGAGCCGGCATAGGAGGCTGTGGGCATACAGACCGTGCCGCTGGGCCCGACGGCCTCCAGCAGAGCATCAACCACTGCCTCTGCTCCGCCTTCAACGTAGCCGAAACGAGACAGGGATGTATGGGCCAGCACCACATCACCCTCCTGCAATCCCAACTCCCGCAAGCCCTTGACTATGTCATCCTTGGTTACGACAGTGTGGGTCTGATGGTTCACGGTTCCTTCTTCCTTTCGTTTTTCCACAGAAGTTCTACTCTCGCACCTCCACGGCCAGGGCAATGACTGTGCCGGCGGGGATGTCAACGGTAAGGACAGCCGCGCGCCTGCTGGTGACCTCGCGACACGCCTCACCCCACGACGGACGCCCGTCCCCACCCGGCCGCGCAGAATGCCAACAGCTTCTTCATCATACTGGGAGTTGACCGCAGCCTTCTTGGCAAATGTCAATCATGACAGGCCCAGTAGGATGTTCGCAAGGGACACCTCTCCTCACCTGCTCGATGCGCCCTCACAGCTTATGTGTTCCAAGATGCCTGAGCTAGCGTTCTCGTACGAGTTCCATGGTGCTAAGGTTGTCTACTTCGACCGCGTAGCCTGCGGGATGGTGCAGTCGGTAGTGCCGGGTCTCGCCGTCCTGCCACCACTGGAGGTCAATTGCTCCGCCAGGCACGGGGATACGACCCTGGCACCATTCGAGGTGCAGGTCACTGAAGCGAAGCTGAATCACCTTGTTGACGGGGTCAACAAGGTATGCGCCCAGGATGTCGCGGTAGAGGGTATAGCAGATGTGCGAAGCGAAGCCATGGTTGCAGCTCGCGTGGGCCTCCCTATTCTCCCAGAGTGTGCCGGTGCGCTCCGCCATGTGCCACAGATAGTCTATTGACTCATCGAGGATTTGCTGGCAGCGGCCATAGCGCGAAAGTAGCTCGAAGCGGAGCATGTCGCCCACAAAGAAATTAGCCGTGTGCACTTCGGGGAAGGCTTTGCGGCCGGGACCGAAACGCTGGGTCAGAGTCTTCCACAGGTCACCGTGAGACTCGGGGGTGGCGACGTCGAAAAAGAAGGCGAAGTACTGACAGACCTCGCTGCGATTGCCCGTGACGGTTAGCTGACCGTCTTCGCGCACTGCGTTGTCCACAAAGAATGTGCCGTCGAAGGACTGCTCACGCACGACCTCGCGAATGGCATCGGCCTCGGCGATGAGTTCAGGCATATTGTAGAGACGGCCAGCCGCCGAGAGCGACCCGGCATAGAGCATATTGGTAGGATAGTTGACGTCCTGGACGAACTCGTTCGCCGCCGACCACTCGATAAACACCCAACTATCCAGCTTCTCTAAGAGTCCATCCCGGTTCTTAAAAGGCTTGAAGTAGTCGAACAATGCCAGCACTTTCGGCTTGAGCGCATCCACCGTGGCCCGGTCGTTGCTGCGAGCCAGATACTCTTCAAGCTGGACCACAAACCACAAAGCCCAGTTGGGGATGAAGACCCCGTCGCGATGGTCCGCTGGATAGCACATGGGCAGCATGCCGTGCGGAAGATCCGCGAAGCCTTTGGGCACCAGGAAGTTTTCCATGAAGTTGCGCTCGACAAGAGTATCACCGCTCAGGACGTGGGCCGTGCGCGCAGTGAAGAAACTGTCGCACAGCCAGCCAGCGCGTTCCCGCGAGGGACAGTCCATGAAGAGGTCAACAGCGTTTTGCCTGAGCGTCTCGCGGCCTGCACCGAAGAGGACGTTGAGCCGACGATCGCTTGCGGCGAAGTGGGCCTCCCAGACGTCTGGGTAGGCGTATTCGCGTATCCAGAGCCGCTCGACCTCGCAGTCTCCCGCGACGTTCATCAGCTTCAGGTAGCGCAGCGTGTAAGGTTCGAAAGATTCGATAGTAAATGTGCCGGCAGGCAGTTCCCATGTGACAATGTTGACGCAGCCAAGGCGCTTCCAGTCAACATCACCGTCCGAAAGCATCTCATCGAAGGCGAAATGCAGACGGGTCGGCTCCCTGCATGTGACCTTCGCCCCGATGAAGCCGGTAAGATTGGTCCCGAAGTCTAGGATGTGAAAGGTCTTGTCTGGAACCTGAAGAGTGTCGTCGGAACAAAGTGGGCGGTCAACCTGACATGTCTCAACGGTGCTTACGCCTTGCAGCTCGATGGCGGGGATGGTTTCAAGCTCTGCTTCCGGGAAGCCCGTGAGCTGGGGGCCGATGCTGACCAGCGAGCGGTCTTTCCACGCGTCGTCCACTTGAAGGTCTATCGCCAGCTTTCCGTGTGAAATGTGCCTCAGTGGCCCACGCACTGCGAAGCGGGGCTTCGGCACCCGCCGGGGCAGTAGCTGTTGGTCCTTCAACCGTGCACACGCGGTCGAGGCAAAGGGCGCTCCAGGATCTGAGCGCCAGCGGGCGTAGCCGGGCAACAGACGATACACTTCTGTGAATTGACGCTGGAAACTATAGCGCTGGACTCTCTGCACACGTTCCGGCAGTAGCGCCGCCTCAAACTGTGCTCCCTGACCACCAGTCGAGGCCAGGACCTTGCCTTCGGTGACTACCTCAGCCTGGAGAAACGAAGGTTGATCCAACAGGTAGTACCCGTTGGCGTTGTAACCGGCCACCTCGATGGCAACCACATTGCGTCCAGGCTGCCGGTGCGGAGTCAGATCCCACTGGTCAACTCGGAAGCAGCCGTGAGCCGCACGGGCCGGCCCGTGGCCGCAAAACTGGCCATTCACAAAGGCCCGATACAGTGTGGCCGCAGCGACCCGCAAGACAACCGGGGCGTTTTCGGGGACATCGAACGTTGCCCGGAAGCCGACAAAGAGGTTCTTTTCTTTCTCCTTGCCCTCGGGCCATATCGGCTTCGCCGAGAGAAAGCCCGTGTCTTGCATGCTCATTGGCAGTTCGACAGGGAGATTATCAACTGGCCGATTCATATCTGTCTACTCCTGTTCTTTGAGTTGGCCCTCTGCATTGTCAGACAAATAACGCGCCAGAACGGGATAAGTAGCATCTTGACCCCTGCCTTGACTGACTTATCTCCGGCCTGCCGGGCCCAGGTTATCTTGGAGCCGGAGCTATAGAGTTCCGTGCTGTACCGCCTTGCTCCTGCTGAGCACGTACTGGGCTCGGCCTTCATAGACATCGCCTGGTCGCAGATTACCTGGCGCATCATCGTAGCGCTCGTGGTTGGACAGGTAATCTCCGTATACCCGGTAGGCCAGCAATCCGGTGTCGGAGGTGATCTTGGCTCCCCGACACTCCACACGGACGCGGGCGTCGAAATCCCGGCTCAACTACAGCACACACTTGCCTGTATTGATGACCGTAGCGCCGGTCACGGCTATGGGTACAGAGCTTTAACCAGGTGGGGCTGGCAGGTCAATCTCAAGCTCATAGTCGTGTGTTTGGTGCCAGCGATGCGCAAGGTCAGCCAAAGTCTGTATGCGCGCGGACGTGTCGAGGTCGTTCATGCCCACCTCTGCCGCGTCCTCGCCGGTGTCGGTGTAATAACTCTTGCGAATCCTAACCAGCGAGAAGCACAGCTTATGGTAGAGCCGCGCCGCGGCCTCATTGCCTACCCGATACTCCAGCATCGCGTACCTGCCGCCGCGCTTGCGGGCCTCACCAAGTAGCGTCAATATCAACATCTCCCCGATGCCCTTGCGTCTCCACCGGCTGGCCACAGCCAGCGTGCCGATGTGAGCTTCGCCGCCATAGAACCACATACCCGTGTAGCCGACCAGCTCGCCGTCCACCTCGGCCGCCAGGTACAGCCGATCAGGCCCTGGCCTGAGATCTCTCTCAAATAGTTCCTGCGGCCAGGGAGAAGGGAAGCAAAGCACCTCCAGGCGCATTATTTCGGGCAGGTCATCTAGAGTAGCCTGACGGATTCTCAGTTTTGGCCGACGTGGCTGCTCCTCAGTACTCATTGCTGCCTCCCATCAAGGCCGAGGTCTACACCGAGGGTACGCTCGGCCTGGGACTTGCCCACATAGGTGGGGCGCAGGGTCAAGTGCTCGTCTCCGGTGACAGTTTTAACAAGAGGTGCGGCAAGCGAGGCAATCGTGGCGGCCTGAGGCGGGCCGGTCTCAACCAGTAGTGCGCCCCTGGCCGCGGCCTGCTTTCTCGCCTCATCTGACGTTACAATCTCCGGAGCGGCCAGTGCACTCACAGAGCCGTCCTTGTTGGCTATGAATCTGCTGATGTAGCACTTGCCCTTGCGGGCTGGCTGTAGCACCCATATCTGTTCACCTACCGCGGGCTGGGTCTCCGCTGCTAGAGCAAGGGGTGTTGAAATGCCGATTACGGGTAGGTCCAGGCAATGGCCCAGTGCCTTTGCAGTCGCCAATCCCACCCGCAAGCCGGTGAACGAGCCGGGGCCGCTGGACACTGCGATCGCATCTAGACGCGCATCAGCCAGGCGCGATGTGCCCAGCAGCGCCCCAATGCGTGGCGCAAGCTGCTCGCAGATCGTCATCTTGCTGGGGAAGGTGTCTTCGGCCACCACCTCACCATCTTCCCACAGCGCGATGCTGCTGATGTCACCGGAGGTTTCCAGAGCAAGAATCCTCACTGTTCAAGCTCCGCTCTAATTTGCTGCCAGCGCTTTCCGCGTCCGCTGATTGTGATGACCCTTGCGTCATTGGTCTGGTCTATCTGGACGGTGATTACCTCAGCCGGCCACAGTTCACGCACGCGCTCCGCCCACTCCACGGCCACCACGGCGCTATCGAGGAAGTCCGAGATGCCGATATCCTCCAGTTCATCGGCGCCGCCTATGCGGTAGGCATCGGCATGACACAAAGCCGGTTGGCCGGGATGATAGCGCATAATAATGAAGGTAGGGCTGGTGACGTTACCCTCAACGCGCAGGCCGGTGGCTAAGCCCTGAACGAAGCAGGTCTTACCGGAGCCAAGTGGGCCAATCAAGGCTACAAAATCGCCTGGCTTCAGGCGCTGCCCCAGCCTGGCAGCTAGCTCACGGGTCTGCCCCGGGCTATCGGTCCACACGACGATGCTTCCAGAGTTGCTCATTGCGCGACGGTTATTTCTGCTTACAGGGCAGCCAATCCTTCGGGGTTGTGTTGACCTGCGAATGAGCAGTTGATAAACTAGCCAGCAAAAGAGCGACTTCGTCGAGTGTGGAACAGGGCCTATGCTGGAGATTGATGGTTCGTACGGTGAAGCTGGCGGACAACTTCTGCGCACCAGTCTGGCGCTGGCGATCCTGACGCGCCAGCCGCTGCACATCACCCGCATTCGGGCTGGGCGCAAGAAACCCGGTCTGGCCGCTCAGCACATGACCGGCATCCTGGCCTGCGCGCAGACCTGCGGTGCAGACGTGGAGGGCTGTGAGTTTGGCAGCCAGGAATTGACCTTCATACCCGGGCGGATTCAGGGCGACGATTACGTATTCGACGTGGCGGATATAAGACCCTCTGCCGGTGCGGTAACACTCGTCCTGCAAGCAGTCCTGCCGCCGCTGTTATTTGCCAACGCGCGTTCACGGCTGATACTGCGCGGCGGAACGAATGTTGCGTGGAGCCCGCCGTATGAGTATGTCGAACACGTGCTGGTGCCGGCGCTGGCGGCGATGGGAGCGGAAATCCGAGTGCAACGCACCCGCAGCGGCTGGTATCCGCAGGGAGGTGGTGAGATGCAGGTGGAGATTGAGCCAGTCGAGAGACTGCAGCCGCTAAACTGGCCGCGTCGCGGGGAGCTGCGCGAGGTCAAGCTGATTAGCACGGTCAGCCAGTCGCTGCCGGAGCACATCCTGGAGCGTCAACTGAAGGCGATGGGTGCCGGTCAGGGCTGTGATGCGGAGGAGGTGCGCCTGCGACCGGCGGGCAATCCGGGAACAATGGCGATGATTTGCGGTCAGTTCGAGCGAGGCTGTGGTGGCTGGTCGAGCTTGGGTGAGCGCGGCAAGCGCGCAGAGATCGTAGGCGAGGAGGCGCGCACAGGCTTCGAGAGGTTTATGAGCGGTGACGGCAGTGTGGATGAGCACCTCGCCGACCAGTTGGCCATCTTCGTTGCGCTGGCCGACGGAGACAGCATCTACAAGACCGAACGGGTGACTTCTCATCTGCGCACGAATGTGTGGGTCATCGAGCAGTTTCTGCCTGGAGCAGTGCAAGTGGCCGAAGACGGCACGGTGACTGCTACCGGCTACTCCGAGCTAGTTAAGAGGTGATAGTGATGTGGGAGTCAGAAGAAGATCAAGCAAGCGAAGATCAGGGCTACGAGAAGGTGGACAAGCGCCATTCTGCCGCTGAGGAGGCATCTGAGGAGCCTGCAACCGGGCCGGCCCCTGAGCAGGAAGAAACCGCCGAGGAGCCCGGCGACGAAGAGACGCCAGCTATGAGCCTGGCGGACCTGGAGGTCTATGATGTGCTGCGCTTCTCTCTGGGCTTATTTGTTCAGCAAGCCTGGATTCACCTCGGTATCCAGAAGGCACCTGGGGCCGAGGACGTGAAGACGGATCTTGAGCAGGCTAAGGTAGCCATCGAAACCATCCGCGCACTTGCCGCGCAACTCGAGGGCCATGTGGAGGAAGGCGAGCAGCGTGAAATGCAGGCGATAATATCCAATCTGCAAATCAACTTCGTCCAGAGGAGCGAATAATGGCTCCCTGCGCGCTGGCTCACGTTACCCGAGGCGACCTCGTTGAGAGCACCCACTATGGCGATATCGCGATCTGCGATGCCGGGGCCGCAATGTTGTGGCAGGTCGGTGAGCCGGCGGTGCGCTGCTACTTCCGCTCGTCGGCCAAGCCCATCCAAGCCCTGACTGTGGTGCTCAGCGGCGCGGCCCAACGCTTCGAGTTTAGTTCGCAGGAGCTGGCTATCTGCTGTGCATCGCATTGCGGGTCAGCAGCGCATATCGAAACCGTGCGCGGCATTCTGGCCAAACTAGGGCTGGCTGAGAGCGCTCTGGACTGCGGAGCACAGGAGCCAAGCGATGCTGAGGAACGGGCCCGATTGGCCGGAGAGCACGCAGAGCCCTTGGCGGTGCACAACAACTGTTCAGGTAAACACGCCGGGATGCTGGCCGCTGCTGTGGCGATGGGCGCGCCGGTTGATGATTACCTGAACATTGAACACCCGGTTCAGAGATCCATTCTGGCTAATACATCCTTGCTGACCGGGCTTGACGAGGGGGTCTTCGTGATTGGGGTTGATGGCTGTGGCGCACCAACTATAGGCGTGCCGCTTGCCGCCATCGCCACCTCGTTTGCCCGCTTGACCAGCTCGACTGAACTGCCGCTGGAGGTGGCCGAGGCGTGTGCGCAAGTCTGTGAGGCAATGGCTGCTGCCCCCGAGATGGTGTCCGGCGAGGGGAGTTTCAACACCGAGCTGTTGGCCGAAGCGGGCGGGGCGCTGACAGCCAAGGGTGGTGCCGAGGGCCTGTTTGCCTGCGGATTGCTGGGCCAGGGCCTGGGCATTGCTTTCAGTATAAGCGATGGTTCGAGCCGGTCCCATCGGGTCATCTTGATGCGCATCCTCGACCTGCTGGCCACTGAGGGGGTGTTGGTCCCGGCGCTGCCGGAGGACTGGCGGCAGGAGCCGGTCACCAACTGCCACCAGCGCGACGTAGGACAGATGATGGCAGCGGACTTTGACCTCAGCTAGCCACGCTGAATCGGTGCGAATAGAATTGCGCGAAGGAGCAAGGATGATGCAACTGAAGCTGGGTCTGCTGGGAGCCGGGCCGGTGGCTGATTACCACTTAGCTGCGTTTGTAGAGAACGACTATGTCGGTGATGTGATACTGGCTGAGCCGGCGGAGGAGCTTCGGCAGCAGGCGGTAGATAAGTGGGGGATCATCAAGGCCGCCCACCCTGACTTCCAGATGGTCATTGGGGACTCGAGTGTTGACTTGGTTGACATTTGTGCGCCGTACCCTCAGCATCGTCAACTGGCCCTCGCGGCGCTGGAGGCTGGAAAGGATGTCATCATTGCGCCGCCGCTAGCGGACAGTATGGAGGCGTGCGATGAGATTATTGCCAGTGCCCAGCGCACGAGCCGGCGCCTGTTCTGTTGCCTGGACGCGCTATTCGCGCCCCACCATATTGAGGCGCAGAAGCTGCTGGAGGCCGGCCAGATCGGCAGGCCGTTGACGGCGGCAGTGCAAATAGCAGGTCCCCCCCAGCCCGGCGGTTTCGTGATGACGTTGGGCTATGAGGCCATCTACACGCTGGAACACCTTCTGGGGCCGGTGATTGCGGTTAGCTGCAGGATCCGCCGGGAAGACGATGGCAAGGCTGAGGAGGCAGCGGTACTGGCCCTGGAGATGAGTGGTGGGGGGCTGGCTGGCATCATTGGGGAAGCACACCCGGATGTGCGAAGATATGAGAACCGACTGACCGGCACCGATGGCTTCCTGCTGCTGCGCGATGACCCTGAGGATGAGGTTGCACTTATCATCGGCCACGGGGAGATGGTCAGCGCCGGACACGCTACTTGTCCGCTTGACTTCAAAGCTTGGTCTGTGGCACGGGCGCTCGACCATCTCGTGCAATGTGTAGTCGAGGATAAGCGGCCCCAAGCGACCACAGAACAGGCGCGTTCGGCGCTGTGTGTGGCTCAAGCAGCGGCCGAGTCAGCGGCCAGTGGCAGGACCATCCTCATCCAAGGGGACTAGCCTGTGGGGTTCTTCGGCCGGGGGCGCAGTCTTGCGCTCTCCGGGGGCAATTGGCACCACGTGCATTTGGGGAGTGGTCATCCTATCGAAGAACTCTTCAATTGCTGCTTGAACGCGCTCTTGCCGCTCAGGATCCCGGGCGATAGCGTCGGTGGTTGCCTCGAACGCCTGGCGGGAGATGCCCTCTTCCTCGAGCAGATAATCCAGAAGCGCATCTGAGAGTTCGTCAAAGTCGCTGCGACCGTAGTACTGTATAGCCGCAACTGCCAGGCGAGCCGAGAGTCTAATGAACTGCTGCTCGGGGATCGTGTCCGGTGGTGTAGGAGCGGATTGGTCAGGCTGCTGAATGGGACCAGGCTGAGTACTGACAGCGGCGTCCTGGGGCTCCGGGGTCACAGGGGCATCGGGCACAGGCTCAGCTGAGGCCGGTGGCGGTGGGGGGCTCGTTGGCACGGCATTGGTCGTTGAGGGGGGAGGTGCCTGAGCAGGAGCATAAACAGACTGGCCGCGAGGGCTGCAGCCACCCGCTAAGACGCAGACGGCAAAGGTCATCAGCAATACGGTTTGCTTCCAACAGCATATTGTCATTATGCTAGAGGATAGAGGGTTCCTGAGGTTCCGTCAAGCCCACTGACGCTCCGGATTCGCTGCGATTGTGCGTCATTGTCTTGCAATTCCGCCACAGGTCAGCTAATATAGTAGATGAGAATGCCTAGTTCTGTCAGGACAGCAGGGCCGCGGCTCAGGCGTTCCTTAGAGCAGCGGCCTCATTATACTATGCGTGGCTGTAGTTGCGGCCGTGCCTACCAACAAGCCAAGGAGTTGCTAGTTCGATGCCCAAGATCGAGTTCGTAGATGTAACCAACCGTGATGGCGAGCAGACCGCGCGCATCTGCCTGTCCAAACTCCAGAAGACCATTATCAACTGGCTGCTAGATGAGATGGGCGTGTATCAGTCAGAGATGGGCTTCCCGCTCAATCCGCATGAGCGCGACTATATCAACGCCAATCTCGCGCTGACCCGGCCGATAGGGGAAAACGGTGAGCCGCTGCTCAAGCGCATTCAGTTGGGCGGCTGGTCACGGGCGGTGGCCGGGGATGTGCACAAAGCCCTTGAGCAAACCGAGCTTGAACACTTCAATCTGTCCATCTCAACCTCGGAACAGATGCTGCAGTGGAAATTCCGGGGCAAGTTCAGCCGGGAGGACATCATCAAGATGATGGTGGACTCGGTAGTGGCGGCCAAAGGCGGTGGGGCCAAGACCGCTGGCATCAACGCCGAGGACGCATCCCGCACCGACCTGGGCTTCCTCATCGAGTTCGCCCTGGCGGGTAAGGAGGTCGGGGCCGACCGCTTCCGCTATTGCGATACGTTGGGCTATGATGATCCGGTCTCCATCACTGAGCGTGTGGGTACGATAGCCCGTGAGACGCAGATGCCTATGGAACTGCACTGCCATAACGATCTGGGGCTAGCGGTAGCCAACTCGTGTGCTGGGGCGGTGGCGTGCTGCGAAGCCGGCCAAGATGCGTTCATCAACGTGACAGTTAATGGAATGGGCGAGCGGGCCGGCAATGCAGACCTGCTATCTTGTATTCTGTCGTTGAAACATTCGGCGAAGTGGGGCGGTCTCGGTCTGCTGACCAATGCTATTGACCTGAGTAAGGCCTGGCAGTTAGCCAAGTATGTCAGCACTGCGTTCAATGTTCCCATCCCCATCAATCAGGTCGGTGTTGGCGGAAACGCGTTTGCCCACGAGTCAGGTATCCATGCCGACGGGGCCTTGAAAGATCGCCACAACTATGAGCTGTATGACTATGAGGAACTGGGTCGGCCAGAAATGGAAATAACGGACACAGGGCGGGTCATCTCGGCCGGTATCCATAGCGGCACCTCGGGCCTGGAGCACGTTTACGGCCTGATGGACCTGGGATTCCGGGATGAGGAACACGCCCGTGAGACCCTCAACCTGGTGCAATACGCAACTTTGGCGAATCAGGCGCCTCTGACGAAAGAGGAGTTCTGGTTTGTGTACTACTATCCTGAGGTTACGCGCCAACTGCTGACGCTGACGCCTTAGGCCCACCATAAGGTTAGTTGAGAAACACAGGGCGCGGAAGATACCGCGCCCTGTTGTCGAGTATCAGAATGTTGGCAGGCGAGATGCCTGCCCCACGTGGCTAGTCTGGGCAACTACCCGGGCAGTCGTGTTCTAGCCAGGGGCAGATCCAGCCCTTATACGGCAGCGGCTGGACTGTCATCTGGAAGTACACGATTTCGTCGGGCTTTTGACAGCGCTTAATGCGCAAGGCGATCTCCCATTCGCCAAGCTGGTGGGGGAAGAACATCCCCTCCCACGAACCGGGTCGGCGGCGGCCCATAATCAGCTTCTGACTCTTCTCAAGGTGGTTTTGTGGGTAGGCGATGCCGCTGACGGTGGCCTGGTCATCGAGCAGGTCACAGTGGCGGATAACCTTGACGATGAAGCAGGTGCATTCAAGGTAGGGCGCGCCGTCCGCCCACTCCAGCCGTACCACCCCCAGGTCTATGGAACGCTCCAACGGCCCCAGGTTGGTGAAGAAGCCGGCGTAGTCTCTGCCAATCATATAGCCGCGGCCGTCAGGGATGTAGTGGTAGCCGTAGCCCGGTGGATTTGGTGAGGCCTGCTGTGCGCTAGCCACAGCAGCCAGACAGAATACGACAAGCAAGACAGTCAGATAGCGCATCGGTTACTCTCCCTGATACTTCGTTATGGTAACCGAACCTGCTCTATTATACACCATAGGCAGCCGGATTCCTGCTCTGTCGGTAAGACTTGAGCAAATCTACCTGCAAAAAAATCACAGCAGAGGCAGGTGGATTCATCCTGGCGGCGAAATGGTGAGTGGAGGGAGGATGCCGGTGTGCTCTGGTAGCCTCTTTCACTGCTCATATGCCAGGCGGCGCTTTGGCGCCGACCACACCACTTAGAAGGGAGATGGAACGATGGCAGAAGCTGCCCTCATCGTGACGACGAAAGGGTACGGAAAGGTAGTGAAGGCGGATGACTTCCCCACGCGTAACCGAGGCAGCAAAGGAGTCAAGTGCTTCAAAGTGACCTCGGACAGTGGAACGATTGTGGCCGTCGAGCATGTGCAGACTGAGGTGGGCCAGCGTGTGCTGGTAGTAACAGCCAACGGGATGAGTGCGATGCTGCCAGTAGACCAGATCGCCATACGCAGCCGGGGAGCTGGCGGAGTGAAGGTGATGACTGTGGCTGACGACGACTGTGTGGTGGCTATAGTCGTATAGGCCTCACTGAGGCTCGTGTCTGACAGTCTTGGCCCGGATATGGTTAGCCGGGCCTCTTATTTTGCAGGGGGCACACCTAGCCGGGGTGATATGGAGGAGATGGCGGCCTGTGCGCTGAACTATCGCGTAGAATCTACCCAACCAGAGAGGCGAAACCCATGCCCAGCGCACTGGAACACCAGCTTGTCGAAGCGTTTAGCGAGTTTGAGATCATTGACTGCCACGAGCACCTGCCGCCAGAAAAGGTGTACCTGCAGCAAGGACAGGACGCCTGCACCCTGTTCGGACACTACTGTCGGACCGACCTGATAACCGCCGGGATGAGCGCGCAGAACTATGAGCGGATGCTGGACACGGACTTGCCGTTGGAGTATCGGTGGAGCCTGCTGTGGCCACACGTGGACAACATCCGCTTCGGCAGCTATGCGCGGGCCGCCTTCATTGCGGCCAGGGAGTTCTACGGCTTTGATGACATCAATGAAGACAACTATGTGGCCATCTCCGAAGCGATGCAGGCGAATCTGAGGCCGGGCATCTATCAGCGCGTGTTGGGGGACAAGTGCAAGATCAGGCTGTCGTTGACTCAGGCCGGTCGCACCGATTACCAGGATGATCCATTGATGGGATGCCGGCCCGGGAATTCACCGATGTGACCAGTTGGGAGGCCATCCAGCAGAAGGCCACAGATCTCGCGATGCCTGTGAACAGCCTGGACAACTACGTTGATGTGATGGAGGCGGGCGTCGTGAGGTGGAAACAGGAGGGGGCTGTTGGGCTGAAGACGGCGTCTGAACCGACAGTGGGCGATCCCGACCGCGCCGAGGCAATGCACCTATTTGAGGGCCTACGCAACGGCTCGCAAGGGGCTCTGCCGCGGGATTACCTGCGCGAGGAGATGCTCAAGATCTGCGCCCGCCAAGACCTTGTAATGGCTGTGCACGCCGGCATGTGGGGAGATTTCCGCAACCTGGACTCCCAGCACATTATCCCCAGCATTATGCGCAACCCTGACACCCACTTTGACCTGTACCACATGGGAATGCCGGCCGTGCGGCAGACTGGGGTAATCGGCAAGAACTTCCCGAATGTGTGGCTGAACCTCTGCTGGACCCACATCATCTCGCAGCAGATGACACGGTCGGCGTTGGATGAATACCTGGATATGGTGCCGGTCAACAAGCTATTTGCGTTCGGCGGCGATTATCACAGGCCGGTGGAGAAGGCATACGGGCACCTGGTGATGGCGCGGGAGGATATTGCGTGGGTGTTGGCCAGGCGTATCGAGGCAGGTGTGATGACCGAGGACCAGGCCGTGACTGTGGCCAGGAAATGGTTTTGGGACAATCCAATTGAGTGTTACAAGCTCGAGGTGTAAGCGAACTGTCCGAGTTGCGCCAAACGAGCCTTGGGGCGATCATACTAACCGGCGGCGGGGGCCGCCGGCTTGTGCGGAACAAGGGCTGCCTGAGAGTCGGCAGCGTCCCTATCGTTGAGCGCGTCGTGAGGGCACTACGGCCACTGACCAAGTGGATAGTCAGTGTTGGAGATGGACTGCTGCCTCCTGGCCTCGAACTGCCAGTCATCCCTGACGAAAAGCCCAGCGAGGGCCCGCTGCAGGCGATCTGCACAGGGCTTCGGGCACTTGATGCGGAACTGGCGATAGTGGTTGCCTGGGATATGCCGTTTGTGAGCACAAGGCTGCTGGACGGGCTTGTGGAACTGGCCGAGGGGTTCGATGCGGTAGTCCCACGGTTAGCAGACAGACCTGAGCCGCTGTGTGCTGTCTACAGGCGTACCTGCCAACTGGCTATGGAGCGGGCTGTGGCGGCAGGGGAACGGGCACCGAAAGCGGTTCTAGATGATTTGGTGGTGCGGTGGGTAGAGGACGAGGAGTTGGCTAAGTATGAGAAGCCGCGCGTGTTGTTGATGAGTGTCAACACCCCTGAGGACCTTGTGGAGGCCAGGCAAGTGGTAACCAAGCGAGCAAGGGGTTAAGGCGGGATGCTTGTGCGCTCATACAATCAGGAGGCGTCGCGAATGGCAGACCAATCCGACACAACAGGAGGCGGTGCACCACTGGAGGCGATTGAGCTAGCCGCGCTGGAGCCAGTGCTTGTGCAGTTCCCGAAGTCCGCAGACCAACTGATGCCGGTGCTGCGTGCGGTGCAGGACACGTATGGATACCTGCCACCGCCAGCCCTTCGCGCGGTTGCCGAGCATCTGGGCATATCGTGGGCGAAGGTGTACGGCGTGGCCAGCTTCTATGCGCATTTTCACCTGACGCCGCGCGGGCGGCACACAATTCGCGTCTGTCGGGGGACGGCGTGTCACGTGCGCGGAAGCAAGAGGATCTTGGATGCCGTCAAGCAGCAACTGAAGATAAACCAGGGTGAGACGAGCCCTGACCTGATGTTCTCACTTGATACCGTGGCCTGCCTGGGGACATGCTCTCTGGCGCCAGTGGTAATGGTTGACAATCAGTATTATGGCCGACTTACTGTCGACAAGGTTGGAAGTGTGCTGAACATGTACAAAGATGCGCAGCCCACACTCAACCGGGGAGTGAACAGCAAGTGACAACCACGCGCCAACGGTTGGCTAGCATCGAGGCCTTCAGCAAGTTGACTGAAGGCATAAAGGACTCATTTGACACTGAGAAGGTGCGCTGTCGCATCTGCATTACGGGCTGCCGGGCGTTTGGGGCCCTGGAGGTGTGCGAACGGCTGAAGCAGGAGCTGGCCACAAGGGGATTGGCAGAAGAGGTCGAGGTGGTCGAGACGGGCTGCCACGGTTTCTGTGCGCGGGCACCGGTGATGGAGATTGACCCGTGGGGGTACTTCTATCAGGGAATAGAACCGGATGACATCCCGGCTATCGTGAGCGAGACACTGGAAAACGGGCGCATCGTCGAAAAGCTCCTGTACAGCCCTCCCGACGGCGGGGAGGCCATCAAACTGGCTTCCGACGTGCCGTTTTATGCGGCCCAGAAGAAGCGCGTGCTGAGGAACTGTGGGCAGATTGACCCGCGAAAGATAGAGCACTACATACAGCGGGATGGCTACGCGGCTCTGGCGAAGGCTCTGGCGGAGATGTCGCCTGAGGAGGTCATCGAGGAAGTGGAGGCAGCGGGTCTGAGGGGACGTGGTGGTGCGGGTTTTCCGACAGGCCGCAAATGGAGCTTCTGCCGGGCTGCGGAGGGGGACACGAAGTACCTGATATGCAACGCCGACGAGGGAGACCCGGGCGCTTTTATGGACCGTGCGGTGCTCGAGGGCGACCCGCATGCGGTGATAGAGGGAATGCTCGTTGCTGCACACGCGATCGGAGCGACGGAGGGCCGGTCGAGCATCTGAGGATTGCACTGGACCAGGCGCGGGAATTCGGGTTGCTGGGGGAGAGTATCCTGGGGACTGACTTTAGCTTCGACATAGAGATCGTCGAAGGCGCTGGGGCGTTTGTGTGTGGCGAGGAAACGGCGCTGATAGCCTCGATCGAAGGCAAGCGGGGGATGCCACGGCCACGGCCACCATTCCCTGCCACATCTGGTCTGTGGGGTAGGCCAACGAACATCAATAACGTGGAGACCCTTGCAAATGTACCACTCATCATCCTGAACGGCCACCAGTCGTACGTATCTGTCGGGACCGAGGGCAGCAAGGGCACCAAGGTATTCGCGCTAGCGGGAAAGGTGAACAACACGGGGCTGGTCGAGGTGCCAATGGGAGCGACACTGCGCGAGATCGTCTTTGACATCGGCGGCGGAATCCCTGGCGGGCGCAAATTCAAGGCGGCACAGATGGGCGGGCCGTCGGGTGGCTGCGTCCCTGCCAAGTATCTGGACCTGGCCATAGACTACGACTCGGTCAAAGAGATTGGCGCAATAATGGGTTCTGGCGGACTCATCGTAATGGATGAGAACACCTGTATGGTGGACATCGCCCGCTACTTCCTGGAGTTTACCCAAAGCGAGTCGTGCGGCAAATGTGTACCGTGCCGGATTGGCACCAAGCGGATGCTGGAGATCCTTACTAGGATCACTCAAGGCGAGGGCGAGCTCAGCGACATTGAGGAGCTTGAGCGACTGGCACAGGTAGTCAAGAGCACCTCCCTGTGTGGCCTGGGGCAGACGGCGCCTAACCCGGTGCTGTCAACTATCCGGTATTTCCGCGAGGAATATGAGGAACACATCAGGCTAGGGCATTGCCGCGCTGCTGCGTGCGAGGCGTTGGTTTATGCGCCCTGCCAGCATAGCTGCCCTGCTGGCGTGAACGCGCCGGAGTACATTGGTCTGATTGCTGAAGGTAAGCTGGCCGAGGCGGTCAACGTCGTGCGACGGCGTAATCCGTTCGTATCCGTATGCGGGCGGGTATGCGACAGTCCCTGTGAACGACACTGTCGGCGCGCGGACCTGGATGAGCCGCTGGCAATCCGGGCGCTCAAGCGTTACGCCGCTGATAATGCGCCACCTGAGGACAAACCATCAGCACGGCCTGCTGAGGGAGACGTTGAGGTAGCAATCGTAGGAGCGGGGCCTGCGGGGCTTACTTGTGCGTACTTCCTGGCACTGATGGGACGCCGATCAGTGGTGTTCGAGGCCTTGCCGATACCCGGCGGCATGTTGGCCGTCGGCATCCCCGAGTATCGCCTGCCCAAAGAGATTCTGCAGCGCGACATAGATTTCATTCTCAGCCACGGCGTGGAGCTGCGAACCAACACGCGTGTAGGTGACCTTGCGGAATTGCGTGAGCAGTACAGGGCGGTGTTTGTGGGGACCGGGGCGCAAGGGGCACGAGGGCTGGGTGTGGAGGGAGAGGAGCTCGAGGGTGTGGTGGATGGCCTGCAGTTCTTACGGCGGCGTGCGTTGGGACTGGAGCCTGAATGTGGGAAGATAGTAGCAGTAATCGGTGGCGGCAACGCGGCGGTGGATGCCGCCCGTTCGGCGCTTCGCCTCGACGCGGAGAAGGTGACGATCCTTTATCGGCGTACGCGAGACCAGATGCCGGCGTATGAGGAGGAGGTTGAAGAAGCCATTCGTGAGGGCGTCGAGATGCAGTTCCTGGTGGCGCCGAATCAGGTAGTGGGAAAAGATGGTGAGGTGGAGGGGATCAAGTTAACACGAATGGGACTGGGGCCAGCGGATGAGGATGGTCGGCCGCAGCCCGTGCCCATTGAGGGTAGTGAGTTTGTGCTGGCGTGCGATATGATAATAACCGCCATCGGCCAGGTTGCATCGGTGGCGATTGCCAGCGATGGCAACAGTGCGGCAGTGGAGCGAGGCAGGTTTAGGGTAGACCCTGTGACCAATGCAACGCCAGTAGAGGGCGTTTATGCTGGTGGAGATTGTGTGAGCGGAGGTGGGAGCGCAATCGAGGCGATCGGTGCCGGCCAGAGGGCGGCAATTGCCATTGACAAGATGCTAGGTGGCACAGGTGAGTTGCTCCCTGACATTGGCTTCAGCTTGCACCGGCCACCTGAGGATGAAGAAATACCCGAGCAGCCTCGTGCCCAGGAGCAGGCGTTACCGGTGGCCGAGCGTGTGTGCGGCTTTGAGGAGGTGCTGTTGGGGCTTTCTGAGGCAGATGCTTGCGCTGAGGCGTGTCGGTGCCTGAGGTGTGATCTGGAGGAGAGCGTATAGCTTTCCTGGGTTTTCGTAGGAGACTGCTACCGAGGATCGGTGACATGAGCGAAGTGAAGCTGACGATAGACGGAAAAGAGATCACGGCGGCCCCGGGTACGGTAGTGCTGCAGGCGGCGCTGGACAACGGTATCTACATACCGAACCTGTGCTACGACCCGCGCCTGGAACCGTACGGGGCGTGTAGATTGTGCCTGGTAGAAATCGAGGGAATGCCGGAGCCGGTCACTTCCTGCACCACTCAGGTAGCCGAGGGGATGGTGGTGCACACCAACACGGAGGAGTTGCGGGAGCTGCGCAAGGGGCTGGTGGAGCTGATACTGTCAGATCACCCGCGCCAGTGCCTCACCTGCGCCAACACGGGGACCTGCGACCTGCAGGACCTGGCCTATGACCTGGGCATCGAGGAATTCGAGCCCGTGCCGTATGAGCGGGAAGTGATCATAGAGCCGGTCGGTAATGACGTCATTTACCGTGACCCCGGCAAGTGCATCCTATGCGGCAAGTGTGTGCGAATCTGCAGTGAACTGCAGATGGTGGGGGCGATTGAGTTTGCCGACAGGGGGTTCGATACGCAGGTCATCCCTGCTGAGGGCGGGCTGACCTGGGAGACCGACTGCGAACTGTGCGGGCAGTGTGTGGACGTTTGCCCGACCGGGGCGCTGATGGTGCAGCGGGCAATGGAGAAGGGGCGGCCCAAGGATTTCACCAAGGTGCGCACGACCTGTTCATACTGTGGTGTCGGCTGCCAGATGAACCTGAATGTAAAGGATGACGAGGTGGTGCAGGTCACTGCCGATGTGGGCTTGGCGCCGAACTACGGTAATCTGTGCGTTAAGGGACGCTTTGGCTTCGAGTTTATTGACGCTCCGGATCGCATCAAGACGCCGTTGATAAGGAAGGACGGCAAGCTGGTCGAGGCGAGTTGGGACGAGGCATTGGACCTGGTTGCGACGCAGTTACGTGAAATCGCGGACGAGAATGGGCCAGATGCTCTGGGTTTCGTGAGTTCATCCTGCTGCACCAATGAAGAGAACTACCTGATGCAGAAGCTGGCAAGGCAGGTGTTCGGGACCCATAACGTGGACCAATGCGCGCGTACCTGCCACGCTCCCACGGTGACCGGCCTGGTGATGGCGTTCGGCAGCGGGGCAATGACCAACTCCATTAGCGAGATTCAGCATTGTGATGTGCTGTTCGTTATCGGGTCCAACACCACCGAGGCGCATCCGGTCATCGCTCTGGAAATGAAGAAGGCCTACAAGCGTGGAGCGAAGATAATCGTCGCTGACCCGCGCGAGATAGGGCTGACGGAGTTCGCCTGCCTGCACCTGCCCCTGAGACCAGGCACGGACATCCCTCTGATGAACGCAATGATGAACGTAATCATTGAGGAGGGTCTGGAAGATAAGGAATTCATCCGGGAGCGCACGGAGGGGTTCGAGCAATTCAAGCAGGTTGTGAGTCAGTACACACCGGAGTCAGTAGCCGAAGTGTGCGGAGTGGCGGCTGAGGACATTCGGGAGGCAGCGCGGATATATGCCACGGGTGACAAGTCGGCGATCTTCTACACTATGGGGATTACCGAACACACGTGCGGGACAGGGAATGTGCTATCGTGCGCCAATCTGGCGCTGCTGACAGGCCATATCGGGCGCGAAAGCACGGGTGTCAACCCACTGCGCGGCCAGAACAATGTGCAGGGGGCGTGCGATGTGGGGGCGTTGCCGGACGTATACCCCGGCTACCAGCGGGTGACCGATGAGGCGGCGCAGGCCAAGTTCTCGGAGGCGTATGGACGTGAGTTGCCTGCTGAGCCGGGGATGACGACCCCCGATATGCTGATGGCGGCGGCCGAAGGCAGATTGAAGGCGCTGTATATAATGGGCGAGGACGTCGTGATGAACGAGCCCAACATGCGGCATACTGTCGCCGCCTGTGAGAAGCTGGACCTTCTGGTCGTGCAGGACATCTTCATGTCGGAGACTGCCAAAATAGCGGATATAGTGCTACCGGCGGCCACGTTTGCCGAAAAGGACGGCACGTTCACCAACACCGAGCGGCGTGTCCAACGGGTGCGCAAGGCGGTCACTCCACGCCACGATAGCAGGGCCGACTGGGAGATACTTGTGGAGGTTGCTAACCGACTGGGGTACGACTGGAGCTATGCCGAGCCGTCGAAGATCTGGGATGAATTGGCTTCCCTGTCGCCGATAATGGCCGGTATTAGCTATGAGCGCATCGAGGAGGAGGGCCTGCAGTGGCCCTGCCCCACGCCTGACCATCCAGGGACGAAGTTCCTGCATCAGGGCAAGTTCACGCGAGGGTTAGGCAAGTTCCACTCTGTGCATCACCGACCGCCTGCCGAGGAACCGGACGAGGAATACCCATTCGTCCTGAGCACCGGGGTGACGCTGTATCAATTCAATGCCGGGGTTGTATCGCGGCGTAACCGCGCCTCCGATGAGCGGCAGCCGGAGGCGTTTATTGAGGTTTCAGAGGCGGATGCCGATAAGATGGGCATCCGACACCAGGATCCCGTCAGGATCACGACCCGGCGAGGTGAGCTTGTGGTGAAAGCGTGGGTGACGGACCGGGTGAGACCGGGATTGGTGTGGATGCCGTACCACTTCGCTGAGCAGGCGGCAAATGTCCTGACGATTGACGCCTTCGACGAGGTGTGCCGCATCCCTGAGTACAAGGTATGTGCGGCAAGGGTGGAGC
>JALGTI010000374.1 GCA_029821455.1 Candidatus Zipacnadia bacterium
GAACAGCACATTGCACATATCACTGTGCCGGTACGCGGGCTTCGCCCGGTCCCACAGTATTCCGTCCGGCAATGCGGCGGCATTGTAGGGATGGGCATCAACGGCGACCACGGTATCCACGGGCATGTCCAGATCAGCCAATGTCACCAGGAAAGTCGCCGGGTCGCTGAACAAATTCAGGTTCCAACCGTACGCTCCCAGATAGGACCAGTAGTTGGGCTGTACAAGAGCCGCCGTCGGCTGGAAGCCACTGGACGGGCAACTGTACAATTCCAGGCTCCTAACGTATGGGTACAGGTGCATTTCCCATTGGGTGACCGCCCCGGTGTCGGGAGAACCGATCCCGTAGGGGCAGACCGCACCCCCGTAGTCCTGCGCGTACATCTCGAAGGCTAGGCCTATCTGTCTCAGATTGGACAGGCAGGACATCTGCTGCGCCTTACCTCGCGCATTGATGAACACGGGGAACAGCATAGCTGCTAAAATCGCGATAATCGCCATCACGACAAGCAATTCAATAAGGGTGAAGCCTTTTGACGCTGTGTGTATTCTCACATTCTCCCCGCACTGCAATGTTTCTGTGCTCCGTTGCCTGGCAGCGGCTCAGAGCATTGTAAGTCTGTTGAAATAACCCCGACATTGCTGTACACTATACACTACTAGCAGCCGAACTTACAATACTTGTCAATAAGTGGTGTGCTGATGTTGCAGTGCTAATCACCAAACCTTCCTATGGTTTGACGAATAGTAATCCCCGCTGGTTCGGTGGCACACCCGTCTTGCTCGACAATCAATGAGCCAATAGGTGGGCAACAATGATGATCACCAATGAGAGACCAGTCGGCGAGGCCGGTACAAGCTGCGAGGGAGCAACTGCCGAAGTAACATTCAGAAGAAACTGGAGGAACAAGACATGATGACCCATCGCGTACGGATGATGGTCAGTAGCGTTGCCAGACTTTGCGTTTGGTGTGTTTTCCTTTTGCTCGGCTCATTTGTCCAATCTGCGCTGGCGGCGGAGCCGGTGGGCTGGCGCACCGACGGCACTGGTAAGTACCCAGACGCCAACCCACCCATACACTGGTCACCCACGGAGAACGTAGTCTGGGCCACCTCGATGCCCAGTTGGAGCAACAGCACCCCAATAATCGTTGGTGAGCGTCTCTTCGTGTGCTCTGAGCCCAGCACGCTGGTGTGTGTCGGGCTGTCCGACGGGCACATCCTATGGCAAAGCACCAACGATTACGAGGAGATGGTCAGCCCACAGGAGGCCGCAGACATCCGCCGGCAGCGCAAAGAAGCCGAGGGGCTGCGCCAGCAACTCAAGCCTGTTGAGGCGGAGCTGAATAATCTGAAGCAGGAAGTACAGGATAATCCGGACGACGCCGAACTGAGAGACAATATTGCAGTTCTCGAGCAGCAGCAACAGGAACTTCAAGCCCAACTCGCGGCGTATGACGAGGCATGGTGGCAGTTGCCGCCCACACATGAGGTCAATGGCTACTCAAGTCCTACTCCGGTCAGTGACGGCCAGTATGTCTACGTTGTCTTCGGCACCGGCGTAGTGGCCTGCTATGACCTCGACGGCAGCCGGAAATGGATCCGCTTCCTGGAAAAGCCGAAGAATACGTATGGTCATAGCGCCTCCCCGCTGTTGGTAGACGGGAAACTGCTAATTCACATCGTCCACCTCATCGCGTTGAATCCAGAAACCGGAGAGACCCTGTGGCAAACGCAGATGCAGGAATCTTTCGGAACGCCCCTGCAGGCCCGTATTGGCGACGTAGATGTGGTGATCACTGCTGCCGGTGATATTGTGAGTGTCACGGATGGTCGAGTACTGGCCGCATCCCAGGCCTATCTGGACTACTGTGCTCCGCTAGTTGAAGACAGTGTCGTCTACTTCATCCAAAAAGGCGGCAAAGCACTACGACTTTCCCCGGACGGGGGAGACGCGATTACCATTGACGTGCTGTGGGAGACCAATCCTCGCGATGACCGCTACTACGCCTCTCCAGTTATCCACGAGGGGTTGATCTACGCCGTCATCCAGACGGGTGTTCTTAGCGTCATAGACGCCAGCACCGGCCAGGTGGTGTACGAGCGCCCACTCGATCTGGGCGGAGGGACCGCCTACCCCAGCGTCACGCTAGCACGAGATTACCTTTATGTCAGTAGCGATAACGGTACTACCGTAGTGCTGCAGCCTGGCCGGGAGTATCAAGAGGTGGCCCGCAACAGCATTGAGGCCCTCCGCTCGAGTCCCGTATTCGCGAACGATCGCATGTACGTGCGCGGTCTGCAGCAGCTCTATTGCATTGGTGCGGAGTAGGTTGCCTCCCTGATCAATATACGAAAGGTCATGCCTTCGTCAAGGCAGAACCGTGATCGGATAACAAGTCCGCCCAGGCGGCTGCTCTTGCTGTTGCCTCCTTACAACGGGCGGTCTGAGAGGACGAATGCCAACGCCTAATGGCGGCCGTCATTGCAGTCATCGCCAGATGGCGGCGGCGGCGTTATCGCTCACTGAAGGTGGGCTCACTATGTTCATGCGGCAACACGACTCTGGCGGCGAATCATGCGCATAGTCTACCTAATGGCTGGAGCCGGGGAAATGTACTGCGGAGCCTGCGCCCGTGATCTGGCCCTCATCTGCGGGCTGCGCGCTCGCCACCACGACGTTCAAGTGGTCCCTCTGTATACACCCGTGAAAGCTGAGAGCAGGCAATCGTCGCCCATGACATCCGTTTTCTTCGGCGGTGTCAACGTGTATCTGCAGCAGCGCTCGGCCATCTTCCGACACACCCCAGCGTTTCTTGACCGACT
>JALGTI010000375.1 GCA_029821455.1 Candidatus Zipacnadia bacterium
CACTGGATACCTTATGAGACCCCGGAGGAGTATGCTGCCATTGTCGCCAACGCGCCGCGCGAGGACCTGTGGCTGGACGAGTGGGACTATTGCAGGGATGCCATCCGCGAGTTCTACGAGCCGGATAGATTCGTCACCATACTGGGCTATGAGGAGTCCGCCTATGATGGCTACCGCGATGCGAATATCTACTTCCGGGGCGATGACGGACCACTCATTCACGTACGCGACGTGCCAGGTGAAGGGCTGGAGAAGGCGCGAAACCTCCTGAAGGCCCTCGATGGGCTTGAGTGCCTGATAATTCCACATCACCCCGGCTATTACACTGGCCAATTCTACGAGCAGCGTGACGAAGAGCACCTCCGGCTCATCGAGATCTTCTCCAACTGGGGCGACTCCGAGAGCAAGGACGCCGGGCGCGCCATCCATCCGCACTGCGGGCCTTGATACCGGCTGCCGGTGGGGTTTCATGGCCTGCACCGATAATCACAGTGGCCTGCCGGCATCGGGTAACTTCCGCCCGTGGCAGGGCGCGGCCATTACCGCCGTCTGGGCGCCCAGCCTCACCCGCGAGGATATCTTTGATGCAATGTGGGCCCGGCATACCGTTGCATCTACTGGCCCGCGCTCGCTGATATGGGTTGAGGTTGACGGACTGATGGTAGGCGACGAGAAGTGGGTCGAAAGCACCGACGACCTCCGCGGCCACACCATCAACATTGAAATCGAGGGCGCGGTGCCGGTTGTAAAGGTCGAAATCTTCCGCAATGGTGAGATCATCCGCACCGAAGAGCTCAACGACGAGCAGTGGGCTCTGCGCTTCGAGGACACGGACAGCGACGCCCGTATCCTAGTAGATTCCCAGGATCCATCTATTGAGTTTCTGTATTATTATGTTCGGGTGACGCATAACACCAGCGACCTGGCCTGGGCATCGCCCATCTGGTTTTTGCATCGCAAGTAACCAGCCCAACCGAGTGCAGCCCTGGCATACAGAAGGATTACGGGCTTGGGTGGCGAAGTACAGCTATGAGTTTAGGTGGCCAGTCCTTACGAGGAGGGACATTATGAGATCAACACACTTGGTACTCGCTTTGCTTTTGATAGTGATGGCCCAAACAGCGGCGTCTGCTATAACGGTGATCGTCAACGGTATGCCCCTGCCCTCCTATCCGCCGGCGGTACAGGTCAGTGGCCGCGTACTGCTGCCGATGCGGATGGTCTTTGAAGCGCTGGGCGCCGAAGTCGGGTGGGAAAGCGCAACCCAGACAGCGATTGGCATCCGTGGCGACATAACTGTCCGGATGAGCATCAATAGCCCGACAGCTTATATCAATGACCGCCCTGTTGTGTTGGACGTTCCACCGCAACTGATCGGTGGCTCAACCTATATGCCGGTACGATTCCCTGCGGAGGCCTTCGGGGCGGAGGTCGGTTGGCATGGGCCGAGCCAGACCGTGTCCATTGCCCTGGCACCGCTTTCGGAAATTCAGCAGCCGCCGGAGCCTCCCTCTACTCCTGAGGAACCGCCCCCATCCGAACTGGGCATCGTGGTGCAGCCATCCCAGCCTCAACCGGGGGCAGTAATCGGCGTGGTCGCAGCCGTACAGCCCACCCACCTGGGTTTGCTAGTAGATTCCGAGCTGCAGACCTATACCGTCACCGATACCACTATCATCCTGCGCCAGAACCAGCAGGTTGACGCCACCGCATTGCGCCCTGGTGACCAGGCAGGCGTTGCATACGATGAGGAAGGCAATGCTATCCTGATTCGGGCCTCTTACGAGCGCCTCGAGGGCATTGTTCAGGCGAAGGTGCCCAACCAAATACTTATTGATACGCGCCCGGACGAGATCCTTCGGGTACAGCCTCAGGTCGAGGTGACTACAGCAGATGGCCAGCCGGCTCGCTATGCAGACATCAACAACGGCGATAGCGTTGTTCTGCGGCTGACACCCGGCACATCGAACGTGTACGCTATCGTCATTCAACAGCCGCCGGCTGCGCCGGGGGAACCGCCCATTACCCCTCCGCCTGCTGAAACTGCGGAACCAGTCGAAGAGGAACCGGAGTTCCAGGCAGCGGCCAGCTTTGTCGTACTGGTGACCGGCGTAGTCTCAGCCGTACAGTCCACCCGCCTCGGTTTGGTAGTAGATTCCGAGCTGCAGATCTACACCATCGCCGACACTACTACCATACTCCGCCAGAACCAGGAGGTGCACGCCACCGCGTTGCGCCCTGGTGACCTGGCAAAGCTGTTACACGACGGCCAGGGCAATGCTACCCTTATCCTCGCCTCTTACGAGAGCCTCGAGGGCATAGTCCAGGCCAAAGTGCCCAATCAGATGCTCGTTGATACACGTCAGGAGATACTACAGGTACAGCCGGAGGTCGAGGTGACTACGGCAGATGGCCAACCGGCTCGCTATGCCGACATCAAGAACGGCGACAGCGTCGTTCTGCGGCTAACACCCGGCACCTCCAACGTGTACGGTATCGTTATTCAACAACCTCCGACCGAACCGGAAGAGCCGACTCAGCCCGAAGAAGTGACGCCTCCGGTCATTGACCAGTTCTACCACGATGCGGAGGGGCCGCTGAAGGCGGGAGATATCCTGCACGTGATCATGGAAGGGACACCAGGTGGCACGGCCGCCTTTGACATTGGGGAGGTGCAGCAGGAAATCCGGATGAGTACGCACCCCCGCATCGTCGGTCGCTATGCCAGGAGACTGAAGATACCTGACGGCCTCAACGCTCTTGGGACACCACACCTCCGCAGGTCACGATCTTCGGGCCGGACGAGGGTGCGACAACCACGAATCACCAGCCCAATATCGCGGTACTCATCACAGACGAAAACGGCTCCGGCGTCGACTTCGAGAACTCCATTGTTGCTGTTACCGTCGGTGGGCAGGAAGTCCCCACGGAAATCACGCGCCAGGGTCAGCTCCTGGCCGTGCTTCCTGAACCATTGCCCAACGGCAACGCACAGGTGCTCGTGGATGCTCACGATAATGCGGGAAATACAACCCAGGCGATCCGGAACTTCAGCGTAGCTCTCCCTCAGGAGGGCGTGGAGACTCTCGCAGTCAGCCACGACGCCGTGGGCGTGCTCAACCCCGGCGACGTTTTCACCATAACCATCATCGGTCCTGCGGGAGGGCAGGCCTCGTTTGATCTCGGTGAGTTTGCAGCCGGTGTGCCTGTTGACGAGTTGGCGGAACAGCCCGGTACGTATCAGGGGACCTTTGAAGTCCCGGAGCTTGCAGAAGACCGTGAGGAGACTATCATCGCATATCTGCACACAGCCGAGGGTGCGGACCTGACTGCCGAAGCCACTACCACAATGCGATTTGGGCCAGCCCGGGACCTGGCTCCGCACATCACCAGCCCAGAACCGGATGCCGCGGTTGGCGATGAAGTAGTGGTCGCCGGCGATACCGCCCCGCTTGCAGAGATAGTGGTCACGATCACGTGGAGTGGTACTGCCCTTGGTTTCCTACCGCTCGAAGGGCAGGTAGCAGAGACGCGTGTGACCGCTGACGCGGCGGGGCACTTTGCCACCGAACCTATCCCTCTGGCCTTCCATTCGCTGATGAAGGTTAAGAAAGTGCAATACACCGCTACCTGTGTGGCGATAGGACCCGACGAGGAGGAATCCGAACCAGTCACGGTTGAGTTTACCCGCTAGTTTGTGCCGTCACCATCAATTCATCGAACGAGTACTCGCGAGATGAAGAAAAAGTCAGAGATTGGTTGTGCTCTGGTCGGCTATGGCCCGATGCTCAATATGGGTCGGCATGACGGCAATCAAATCAATGAGACACCGGGCCTCAAAGTCACTGGCGTATGTGATATAGACGCCAAGCGGCTGGTGGCTGCGCTGGAAGATTTCCCCGGCATTGAAACCTATACGGATGTTGACGACCTACTCGCCAGCAGTGCGGTGGACCTGTGCGTTGTAATCCTCCCCCACAATCTGCATGCTCCTGTGGGGCTGCGGTGCCTGGAGGCTGGCCGGCACCTGGTTCTGGAGAAACCGATGTGTCTCACGACTGCAGAGGCTCGAGCGATGATCGAGGCTGCTCAGGCCAACAATGTGATGCTTACCGTCTACCACAATCGCCGGCACGACGGCGACTTCCTGGCCCTCAAGCAAGCCGTGGAAGGCGGACTGATCGGCCAAGTCTTCAGCGTGGAGATGTGGTTTGGCGGCTACAATCATCCCCGCGCCTGGTGGCGAGACAACAAGAAGATATCCGGAGGCGCCTTCTACGACTGGGGGGCACATTACCTTGACTGGCTACTCAACATTGTCCCGGATGAGATAGTCAATGTAACCGGCTTCTTCCACAAGCTGGTCTGGCACGATGACCAACGAGGATCACGTACAGGCGATCATTCGCTTTGCCTCGGGGACTCACGCCAATGTACAGATGTCGACTATCGCCCACCACTCTCTGCCTCGCTGGCGTGTGCTGGGCACCAAAGGGGCGCTGGTCTCTAGCGAGGGCGGCTTCAATTACTATACCGAGAGCCGCGGTATCAAGGTCTCTGGTTTTATGCCTGACGCACCCGGCACGCACGAGCAGTACTACCCCAATATTGCCGCGCATCTAGTGAAGGGTGCGGAACTTGACGTCAAGCCCGAACAGGCAGCCCGTGTGATTGCGATAATGGAGGCTGCCGAGAAATCGAGCAAGTCCGGCCAGGCCGAACCGCTGCCTGACGATCTGGCCAAGGTGTAGCCACTATGACCGAAGAAGGAATCCTCATCGAGTACCTCCGCCGCGCCTATCATGCGGTAGATGGTCTGTGGTTTATGATGGTGGAGGAGGCCGGCAGCTTCGAGGAGGCGCTCGAACTCGACAGGCGCGTCTGGGAAATACTGGCCAAGCTTCAAGCCCGCAAGGCCCGTGAGTTGATGGGCTGCTCCGGTAACACCCCCGCTGAGCTGGCTCGCTGTTTCGCCCTGAAGTTGACCGCTGACGGGCACCAGTTTGAGAGCTTCATTGAGCCGGCCGAGGTGCGCTTCGTTGTGCACCAATGCCCCTGGCTGGAGCTGCTGCGCAAGAGCAATCGTCAACATCTTGCTCTCCAGGTCGCGCAGACCATCTGCCCGCTGGAGGGGCGCGTGTGGTGTGGCGAGTTTAGTGGCGAGTATGAATTCAGTATGCCGCAGATGGCCTGTGCGGGCGCTGAACTGTGCGAAATGCGCTTTGTGCGCCAGACAGAAGAGTGACATTGCAGCGGAGGAACTTAACGGTTCTTCCTAAAGGATGCTACGTGTGGCAGGTAGAAGCTCGCCGAGTTCTCCTTTCAGTTCGTGTTGGAACTCGGCATCCACAGCACGCTCTCCATTCGCACCGCTGGGTAGCGTATCCCGAATACTTCGGCGACCTTGCGGCTGGTAGGCCGCAGGCGATAATCACCCACTGACCGGTCTGCAAAGAGAACCCGGCCTGCCTGTCCGTGCAGTTCCAGTTGATGGTTGTAGTACAGCTCCTCTACAGCCGGATGCGTCTGGGCCTATGGACAGCAACCAGGCAAATAGAGTCAGAAGAGCCAAATGCTTCATGATGGACCTCCAGTCGGCTATGCTTGACGGCGCGGGGGTGATGTACCTTACCGCCGCATTTGCACACCGAGGTTCGTGAGCAGAATCGCCGCATACCGCCGCAGCTTCTCAGGCGCCTCGCTGTCGCTGACATTCTCGTCGCCCGTTGGTGGGGTTTCCCAGAGC
>JALGTI010000376.1 GCA_029821455.1 Candidatus Zipacnadia bacterium
ACAGTGCCGGCCAGGGTTCCCCAAGGGATCTCGTAGGCCCGAGCCTCGGAGCTGTATCCAAGCTTGTCCAGCGCTGCCTTAGCGGCGTTAGCCACATCTTCCTTCAGGTCTGCGCTGGCTATTTTGAGGGCGGGGATAGCCTCACGCTTGCCGATCTCACCCAGCACCCACGCGGCTCTGGCCCGGAAGCAGTCAGCGAGGTGGACATTAGCCATCACCGTGCTGACAGCATCCACCACGGGGTCTGGCTTCTTCTTTTGACGGCTCTCGCGGCCCCTCTTTACTAGCGCCGCGCCGGCCAGATCGCATACCTCCTCATCGCTCTCGAGCACGTCAACTAAGGCGCGCAATGCCCGGGTGTCCTTGAGATTGGCCAGGGCCAGGACCGCTTGCTGACGGTCAATCAAGCGCGGCGAGTCCTGCTTCTGAGAGAGTTCCTCCATTGGATCCACAGCGCAGCCTGCGACCATCGTTGTCACGGCCGCCAGCACGATCAGTGCCACCAATGTTGAGCGTCTTGAAAAGCGCATCTTAACAGTGCCTCCGCTATGTATCTGTCGCTAAGCTAAAGGTACTCGCTATCGCCGGAAGCCCTTTTTTGCTGCTTGCGCGGCTTCCCGCACCCAATAGCCGGGGTCAGCCTCCGCTTTGCTCAAGATCGCCTGGACACGGTCGGCATCGCCCTGCGGGATATCTATGCGGGCCAGGGAATACACCGCCGCCGCCCGCACGTCACCGTTCTCATCGTCGGCCGCCTTGATGAGGCTGGTGATAATGTGCGATAGGTCGTCGTCTGAGCGCAGTTGAATGGCCATGTCGCCCAGAGCATAGGCCGCAGCCACGCGCACAGCAGCAACAGGTTCCTCCTGGGACATTGCAGCCTCACCAAGCGCCTTGGCTGCATCTGGTGCGGCGATGAGGCCAAGGGCGGCCGCGGCATCAACGCGCAGTTGCCACTTCTCATCAGGGGTTTCCTCGTCGGCCGTTTCGCCGCGCTCCTTGACCAGTTCGGTCAAGCTCTTGACGCTTTCCACAGCGCCCAACAAGGCCAGTGCGCGGCAGGCAGCGCAGCGAACCGCCAGGTCCTCGTCCTGTTGGGTGGCCAGACCTAGCAGTGACTGTAAGGCCTCGGCTGCGTCCAGCTTTCCCAGAGCGAGAGCCGCCGCGGCTCGCACGCTGCTGTCCGGCGCGCTGAGCAGTGGCAGGAGGTGATTCACATCCTGGGGCTCCCCGAGTTCGCCAAGAAGTTGGGCAGCGCGCCAGCGGGCTCGTGGTACGCCCTTGCTCACCGCTGTGTGCAGGAACGCTGGCGCCCCCAGGCCCTGCTCAGCCAGTAGGTCCATCGCCGCCATCGCCTTGCCGTGGTCCTCGCTGGCAAGTTCGGTGATCCACAGCTTGGTCTTGGCAATGCGCTGATAGCGCGTCAGGCCCCATACGGCCGCCAAGATAAGGGCTATGACCAGAAGAGTTACTAGCATCCGTCTACTCACTGTTATCATCGCTCCGGTCAGACGCCTACGCTGGGCGCCTGCGACTTACTGCGCTGCCCTCATTTTGTCCAGAATCTCCTGTCCCGCCTCGACCTTTTCTGGGTTGGGCTGCTGCTCTTCGGGTAGGGCCGCCAGGATTTCCAGCGCCTGTGCGTCACCGACGAGTTGGAGGGCAGCCGCACACCAGGCCTGCAACTCAGGGTCGTCATCGGCCTCGCCTCGCGCCTCCATCAATGGCTCACTTGCCGGCTTGCCGATAGCGCCAAGGATGGCCGCTATCCAGGGCTTGAGCTGGTCAGGAGCCGTGGATAAGCTCTCAATCAACATCTCAACAGGTTGCGCTCCCATCAGGGAAAGAGCGGCAGCGGCCTGCAGGCGAAGCTGTTTATCGGTTGCGTCTTTGAATACATTCAGCAGCATCCGCGCCGCCCGGCCCACAGCCTCAGGAGCCACAACCTCGCCCCGGCCTCGCTGCTTGAGGAGGAGTTGCTGGTGGCGCTCGTGGGCCGCCTTGCCGATCATGGCCACCGCCCGTCCCGCTGAGGCCAGGAACGGATTGTCAGCGGCCAGGAACGGCTCCAACACCGACAGCGACTGCTCCTGGCCAATGTAGCCCAGGGAGATGATTGCCTGGTGCCGCAACTCAGGGCTGACGGAGGCGTCCTGCACTGCACTCTCCAGGATTGGGCGTAGATCATCAAGCGTGGCCGCCTCTTTGCCTACCGGGCTGCTCAGCACCTGGCTGAGGAGTATGTTGGCAGCAGGGGAAGCCTGATAGGCCAGGATAATGGCAGCGCGGCGCTGGCTATCAAGGCTGCCGGACGTGACGACCTCCTGCAACAGTTTGTTGACTTCACCTCGGCGCCAATCCCTGAGCAGCTCCATGGCAACTTCCCTGACGTACTCTGATGGCGCAGACAGAGCGGCCACCAAGCTCTCGGTGGCCTCGTCGGCGCCGACCTCGTTCAGGGCGCCTAGGGCAGCAACCTGCAGAGCAGGGTGGGGAGAGCCTGCCGCCTTGATTAGCGGCTCTATAGCGCTGGACATGTGCGTCCTGCCGAGGGCTGCTGCCGCCGCCGTCCGATTGCTTAGTGGCGCGGCTTCGTCCTGTAGCAGCCGGGTAACTGGCTCGACGACATCTCCGCCAATCGAACCCAGCGCGATGGCTGCCCATTGGCGCGTGTGTGTATTCTCAGAGCGCAGCGCAGCCACGAGGTCGGGAATGGCTGCACGGCCAATCCGCTGCAATGCCAAGGACGCCATCCGGTTCACGCGGGGATTCTCAGGAGCTAACATCGCGACCAGATGCGGTACAGCGGGCCTGCC
>JALGTI010000377.1 GCA_029821455.1 Candidatus Zipacnadia bacterium
TGACTAATCTCACCGACCAGGCACAGAAGTGCCGGGTCCGGATCGAGACGCAATCCGAGACATTGCATCAACGATTGACCCTTGAACCTGAGGCCACCAAGCGCATTGAACTACGCCTGCCACTGCCAGAAGAACTGCCGGATGACAAGGCCCAGAAGCAAACTATCCGCGTGCTGGCCTGGAGCGACAGTTACGCCACCTATGACCTCAGGTGGCTGACCATGGCCCCGCTCATTAGCCTGCCCCAAGGCGGAGGCGGGGAGCTGCAGCGCCCCAGCCTCACCCTGGGCCGCAATCGCTGGCAGGGGCCCGATGACCTCAGCGGCAGTTTCACTGTGCCAACTGATGAACACGCGATGCGCTTTGACATCCACGTCACCGACGATATGCTGCACACCGCCGGCCTGGACAGCCCTCAGTACGGCGATTCCGTGGAGCTTTACCTCGACCTGCGCAGCCACGATCAGCAGGGCCTGCCGGTGTGGGGGCCGGAGGTGGTCTGCATGCAGATAGTCCCGCCAACGACACCAGAAGGCGAGGCCCAGTGGACCACCCTGGACGCGCCGTGGGAGGGTATGCCTGAGATGGCAGTGACGGGTCAGTTGAGAGACGACGGCTACTCCATCACGGTCGTCGTGCCACTGCCCGAGGACGCGCCTCAGCTTATCGGGTTTGACATCGGCGTCAATGACGCGGATGGCCCCGAGGGCCGCGAGACCCAGATGATGTGGGCTGGAACGAAGGACAATTACCTGGACGCGTCAAACTTTGCAGCGGTGACGATGAAAAAGACACCGGCTAGCGCCGTCCGCATCACCATCCGCTAACCAAAGGAGGTACTCGCAACGGCACGGTAGGGCAAGCTTCCAGCTTGCCCTCACTGCGCAGGCTTCCCGCCTGCGAAAGACCGGGTGCTTTTGCAGATACCTCAAGGGAGTACACAAGATGAAGCGCTCAGAGATCAACGGGATACTTACAGAGGCCGTGGAATTCTGCCACGCTCAGAACTTCAACCTGCCGCCCTTTGCGTTCTGGGCGCCGGAGCAGTGGGCACAGGCGGGGCACGAGTATGACGAGATCCGCGATTGTATGCTGGGCTGGGACATCACCGACTTCGGCCAGGGCCGCTTTGACGAACTTGGCCTGACACTGTTCACCATCCGCAACGGCAGCGCCAGGCTCCCCCAGTACACCAAGCCCTACTGTGAGAAACTCCTCATCGTCGGCGAAGGCCAGGTCACGCCCTTCCATTTCCATTGGAACAAGGTGGAGGACATCATCTGCCGGGGCGGCGGCAACCTCCTGGTGCAGGTTTACAATGCCAGCGAAGACGAGCAGCTTGCCAATGCTGACGTGCCTGTCAACATTGATGGCCGCAGCTTCACCGTGCCCGCTGGTGAAGTCCTGCGCCTCACCCCGGGCGAGAGCATCACACTGCCGCAGTACAACTACCACAAGTTCTGGGGAGAAGAGGGGGAGGGCATGGTGCTGGTGGGCGAGGTCTCGGCAGTCAACGATGACGAGACGGACAACCGCTTCCTGGAGCCTCTGGGCCGCTTCCCGGCCATCGAGGCGGATGAGCCGCCTCTCTATCTGCTCTGCACCGAATACCCCCCAGCGCCGGAGTGATGTCGGCATGTAGCGAGGCTGACATACCAGCGAAGCCCAAAATGGCATGGGCCCGCTAGTCGGGGAGACGCGGGCCCAGCTCGAGATGCTATGCCGCTTCCGGACGAGGGGGGAAACGGCATCTGCCAATAGATTATCATAACTGCTCTCCCACGTCAAGCATAATCAGCAGCACATATAAAGGATTTCTCGCTCCGAATGCCGAAGCTACCCACTGAACGACAAGCGTGACCCCAGATGGCCCGAAGGAGCCCAAAATGGAACTGGACGATCGTCGCCTGCCTGTATCTGAACTTGATGATGAGCAGCTTCAGGAGGAGCTGGAAAAGCATGGGGTGGTGCTGACACCGTACGAGGCCAGGCGCATTGCCGAGCTAATCGGCCACGACCCCACCCTCTGCGAGCTGCATATCTTCAATGTTGAGTGGTCGGAGCACTGCTCGTACAAAAGCAGCAAGGCCACACTCAGCGAGTTCCTGCCCACCGAGGCGCCCAATGTGATTCAGGGCCCCCAGGAGGACGCGGGGATCGTGTTCCTGACCGAGCACGAGGGCAAGCGCTGGGGGGTGGTCATCGCCCACGAGAGTCATAACCACCCGTCCCAGGTGCTGCCCAACGAGGGCGCGGCGACCGGCATCGGCGGCATCGTGCGGGACGTGGACTGCATGGGGGCCGATGTCATTGCCACTGCCGACCCACTGCGTTTCGGCGACCCGGCCGGCGAGAATGCTGAGCGCACGCGCTGGATTGTGCGCGGCGTAGTCGAAGGCATCTGGCAGTACGGCAACGCCCTCGGCGTCCCCAATCTGGCCGGCGATATCTATTTCTGCGACAGCTTCGATGATAACTGCCTGGTCAACGTCGTGGCCCTCGGCATCGTGGCCGAAGAATCCTCATCGGCAAGCCGACTGATGATTCCGGCTTTGGCGGTTCAGCCTTTGCCTCCAAGATCCTCTCCGAGGAAGAAGAGGAGGCCGACCGGGGTTCCGTCCAGGTGCCTGACCCGTTCCTCAAGAACGTGCTGCTAATGAAGAAGGCCAACAAGGCCGTCCGCGAGCGGGCCAAGGAGCTTGGCATCGCGATCGGCTTCAAGGACATTGGCGGTGGTGGCCTGGCCTGCGGGTCGTCTGAGATCTGTGCAGCCGGTGGCTTTGGCGTGCAGATTGACCTGGACGCGGTGCATGTCGGCCTGCCTAACCTGCTGCCGGAGACCATCACCTGCGCCGAGACCCAGGAGCGCTACGTCCTGGCCGTGCCGGGCCACTTCACAGCAGAGGTCCTGCGCATCTACAACGAAGATTGGGACCTGCCCAACATCTACGAGGGTGCATGCGCACGGGTCATCGGCAAGATAACCACGGAGAAAACCTACCACCTGACCTGGCAGAACAAGATAGTCTGCGATGCGCCTGTGGACGCCGTCACCTCCGGTATCAGCTACGAGCGCGAGGAGCAGCCGCGCACCTGGGACCAGCCAGAGCCGGAGTTTGAGATGCCGGAAGATATGAACGAGACGTTGCTTGGGGTCCTGGCGCATCGCAACATCTGCTCGCGGGCCTATGTGTATCGCGAGTATGACACTGAGGTGCAGGGCAACGCAGTGATTCGTCCCGGCGAGGCGGGCGCGGGCCTGTGCGCTCCGCTGGAGGGCAGCACCGCAGGCGTGGCTCTGGCTGTGGATGGCAACCCATTCTACGGGCTGATTGATCCCTACTGGGGTGGAGCGACGGCTGTGGCTGAGGCGATGCGGAACGTGGCGGCCATCGGCGCCACGCCGGCAGCCCTGACCGATTGCCTCAACTTTGGCAATCCGGAGAAGCCGCAGGCGTTCTGGGAATTCCGCCAGGGCGTCAAGGGGCTGGCCGATGCAGCGCGTAATATTGGCCTCAAAGGCCACCCGGGCCATGCCTGCCCCATCATCTCGGGGAATGTGAGCTTCTATAACGAGTCGGCGACCGGCGGGGCCGTGGCACCCTCGCCAATTATCGCCTGTGTGGGGACGATGCAAGACTACTCCAAGGCTATTACTATGCAGTTCAAGCAGCCGGACTCGGCTATCTATCTGGTCGGCCCGCGAAGGGATGAGTTGGGTGGCTCGGCCTACTATCAGGCGCTTGGCCTGGGCCTGGGAGCCAATGTGCCCAAGGTAGACTGGGAGCTGGAGCGCGGGATGATCTTCGGGGTGATTGACGCTATCGAGGCCGGCTGCGTGAACGCCTGCACGGATATCTCCGATGGGGGGCTTGTGGTGGCGTTGTGCGAGATGATCCTGGGGGGCTTTGCCAACGGGAAGCTGGGAGCGGAAATCGAATTACCACTCAGTAATGACCTGCGAACGGACAAGCTGCTGTTCAGCGAGTCGTCAGGCTTCGTCATCGAATGCCGCCCCGGCAGGGAGGCTGAACTGGAGAAGATCTTCTCTGACTATGGTGTGGAGACGGCAAGAATCGGCGAAGTTGATGATGATCCCAAACTGGCAGTCAAAGTAGCCGATCAGGACGTGCTAGAACTGGGTATTGATAAGATTAGGGATGCGTGGCTGAATGGCCTGGCGCGAACTCTGGCGTGACAATGCGATGGGCAGCAGCCCACAGACAAATGCTAGCGGGCAACGATGTCGAAGGCGATCGTGAACGATGAAGCTGTATCTGGATTGCATCCCCTGTATAATTGGCCAGGCGCTGGTATCTGCGCGTCTGGTTACCAAAGATGAGAAGCTGCAAAAGCAGGCCTTATCGGCCGCGATCAAAGCTGTTAGTGAAGCTGAGTGGGGCCCCACGCCAATGGCTGTGGCCAAGATAGTCCATAGAAGAGTGCGCGAGGCCCTCAACTGCTCCGACCCGTACGCACAGATCAAGCGAGAGCATAATACCGAGGCCCTGGCGCTGTACCCGCGCTTGCAGCAGCTAGTGGCCGAGGCTGATGAGCCCTTGCAGACTGCGGTCAAGATCGCGATGGCAGGCAACATTATGGACCTGGGTGTATTGCAGGAGTTCGATGTCGAGGCGACGCTGGAGCAGGTACTCAAACGACCGTTTGCCATTGATGATTATGCGGCCTTCAAACGTGATGTAGAACTTGCACAACGCGTCTTATACGTGGCCGATAACGCCGGAGAGATAGTCTTTGATAGAATGCTACTGGAGCAGTTACAGAACAAAGAGATAACGCTGGCCGTCAAGGATCAGCCTTTCATTAATGATGCGATGATGGCCGATGCTGTGCAGGTGGGGATTGACGAACTGGCTGAGGTCATTGAAGTGGGGCCTGGTGCGGGGGTGGAGGCGTTTGGACCGAAGTGGGATGCTGCGGACCTCATTGTACTGAAGGGCCAAGCCAACTATGAGGCCTACAGCACGGCCAGGGGGCCGCTTTATTTCTTATTGCTGGCCAAGTGTGAGTTAGTAGCCGGTGAAGCTGGCGTGCAGAAGGGCGATATGATCTTGCAAGCAGATGGTGGCTGAGATGCTTTGCCCAAAGTGCGGCTATGCGATGAGTGATTTCGACGAGGAGTGCCCGCGCTGCAA
>JALGTI010000378.1 GCA_029821455.1 Candidatus Zipacnadia bacterium
TCACGCCCCTACAGGTCGGGGAACCACAACCGTATCTCTTCGTCGGCTGTCTCAAGGGCATCGGCGGCGTGGATGAGGTTCTCCAGCGCCCGATCCTCACTATTCGCCAACTCCACTGAATCGCTGCACATATCACGCCGGATAGTGCCAGGTGGACACTGCTGGGGGCAGAAGTGCTCGCCGGCGACCTGACGGATCGTGGTCACAGCATTGGGGCCCTCCCACACCATCGCAAGACATGGGCCACTCGTGATATAGTCCAGTAGCAGTTCTCTTACATGCTCACCATGCTTGCGGGCGATGGCCTCCCCGTAGTGCCGGCCGGCCAGTTCGCGGTCAGGCACAACCAGCCGCGTTGCGATAAGCTCCAGCCCTGTGCGCTCCAGGCGTGTGAGTATCTCGCCGACCAGGCGGCGCCGCAGGGCGTCGGGTTTCAGCAGCACCAAAGTACGTTCAGATTGCATAGAGACCTCCAAAGACTGTGGCCCGTACGACTTCACACAGTAGGCAATTCGTCAGCAGCCACCACAATCCTTCAAAATCTTGGCTCTGGGAAGGTGAGACAGCACAGAGCGGCGAATGGTCCAGGAGAGTTGACAGGGCTGGGTGCGTGGAACAGTGCCAGCCCTGATTTGCTGCCGCCAAACACGAGAGGAGCAAGCTCAGGTGGGTCAGGAAGCAACCGGCAAGTTCGATATTGCAATCATCGGGGCCGGCCCGGCGGGCTATGTGGGGGCGATTCGGGCTGCCCAGTTGGGCGCGCGAGTGGCAATTGTTGAGAAGCGCGAGGTGGGGGGGACGTGCCTGAATCGCGGCTGCATCCCCTCCAAGGCGCTGATACACTGCGCTGAACTGCTCGATGAGGCCAAGGGCAGCCGACGCTTCGGCATCAGATTCGGTGACCCTGAGGTGGATATCGCCGGCGTACGCAAGCATAAGGACCGCTGCGTCAAGCAGTTAGTCGGCGGCGTCAAGATACTTCTGGACCGTGATCTCATCACGGTTGCTATGGGAACAGCGCGGCTGCTCTCGCCTACCGAGATAGAGGTCACCGCCGAGGGCGACACGCAGCGCCTCGAAACCCAGCGCATCTTGATTGCGACCGGCTCGGTGCCGTTGGTCCTTCCCATTCCGGGCGCAGATGGCGAGGGTATCATCACCAGTGATGACGGAGTTGACCTCCCCGGGCCACCAGAGCGACTGGTCATCGTGGGGGCCGGCGCTGTAGGCTGTGAGTTCGCCTATGTCTATTCGCGCTTCGGCACCAAGGTCACGATGCTGGAGATGCTCCCGCAGATCGTGCCGACCGAAGATGCCGACATAGCCGAGGTCCTGGCTAGCTCCCTGAGTAAGAGCGGCGTGCAAATCAACACCGAAGCTCGCGTTGCCTCAATCGAGGACCGCGATGGCGGAAAGTTAGTTGTCTTTGAGCGTGGGGGAGAGACGGAGCAGGTTGAGGCGGATATGGTGCTGCTGGCCGCCGGTCGCAAGGCAGAACTGGACGACCTAGACCTTGAACAGGTCGGGGTCGAGATAGACAGGCCGGGCATCAAGGTGGACGAGCGTCTCAAGACGAACACGGCGGGAATCTGGGCCTGTGGGGATTGCATCCGTGGCATCGGCCTGGCCCATCTGTCTTCCCACGAGGCGATTGTGGTGATGGAGGATTGCTTCGGGGATGGCGGACATATCAACTATGACGCCATCCCCGGCTGCATCTTCACTCACCCGGAGATTGGGTCGGTGGGTCTGAAGGAAAAGGACGCTCAAGAGCGAGGCATCGAGGTTAGCATTGGCAAGTTCCCATTTGCGGCGATCGGGAAGGCCGCAGCATTGGGCACGCGCGAGGGCTTCGTGAAGATCATCGCGGCCGCTGATAGCGGGCAGGTTGTGGGTGCGTCGGTCGTAGGCCCGGGCGCAACGGAGCTGCTCTCCGAGTTGACCCTGGCCGTCGAGATGGGCCTGACCGTCCAGGATGTGGCGAACACGATGCATTCACATCCGACGCTGCATGAGGCTACGGGTGAGGCAGCGCTGGCAGCGATGGGCCGGGCTATTCACTTGCCATGACGGGCCGGTAGGACAGGCATCCCTGCCTGTCCGCTGGCCTTTGTGGCACAAGCGTCTCGCTCGTAGGCAAAGGCGGCAGATGAGATTCATCGGCGAGACGGCGCTGCCACTCGTCGTAAGATGTGGGTTTGGAACAGAGGCAGAGGCATTCAATCACTTAACGAGGTGTTATGCGATGATTGCAACTGAGTCGAAGCCGTTCGAAGAAATCCTGGAAAACCTGGCAGATTCCCAGACGGTTTTCATTGTCGGCTGTGGTGACTGCGCCACCCTCTGCCAGACCGGAGGCGAGTTCGAGGTTGAGCAGATGACGAAGCAATTGGAAGAGGCCGGCAAGCAGGTCACCGGCTCCGTCATCCCCGAGGCTACCTGTAACGTCCTGGATACTGCGCGGCTGCTGCGCCAGAACAAGGAGGCGGTGGCCGAAGCTGATACAATCCTGGTGCTAGCCTGTGGCAGCGGCGTCCAGGCCACGGCTGAAAAGACATCCAAGCGGGTCATCCCGGGCTGCAATACCATCTTTCTCTCCACCCAGGAGCGCCTGGGGCAGATGTCAGAGCGCTGCATCTGCTGTGGGGACTGCGTGGTGGATAAGTATTTCGGCATCTGCCCGCGTGCCCGCTGCCCCAAGGGCCAGATGTATGGCCCCTGCGGCGGATATGATGACGGCAAGTGCGAGGTGGACCCCGAGCAGGACTGCGTGTGGGCGCTCATCTACGACCCTGCGGCGGATATGATGACGGCAAGTGCGAGGTGGACCCCGAGCAGGACTGCGTGTGGGCGCTCATCTACGAACGGGCCGCCAAGCTGGGCGTGGGACCGGAGTACTTCGAGCAACTCGAACTCGAAGCCGATGACTTCGAAAAGCAGAAGCACCCGCGCCGCCTGCTCTTTGAACCCAGGCGTGGGTAGAGGTTGGGGCGGCTTGCAGGCCTCAAAATGGGCCAGGCAATGCCTGGCCCATTTGATGCATATTATGCTGCCTCGCTAAATGTCGCGGTTCTCGTGCAGCGTGGTTAGCA
>JALGTI010000379.1 GCA_029821455.1 Candidatus Zipacnadia bacterium
CCGTGGATAACCTGATAGCCACGGCACTGCGCTCACCCGTTCGTCAGATGCTTTGCAGCATCTGCTTGATCTTCTCGACCGAAGCGACTTTGCCGGCGGTCGCCACCTGCCCGTCAATCATAAGGGCCGGTGTCATCATTACGCCACAGCTTATGATCTCGTTAATGTCAGTGACCTTTTCGAGTTCGTACTCTATACCGAGCTCCTTGGCCGCTGCTTCGGCGTTCTCAGTCAGTTGCTTACACTTTGGGCAGCCCGTACCCAGGATCTGTATGTTTCTCATTGGACTTCCTCCTATCCAAGCATAGAACCATAGATCATCCCGGTGATGGTCGCCATGACCACTACCAGGGCTATGAAGACTACCGTCCGCCGCATGCCGATGACGCTGCGGATTACCAGCATGCTGGGCAAAGAGAGAGCCGGGCCAGCCAGCAGTAGAGCCAAAGCCGGTCCCTGGCCCATCCCACCGCCGACGAGTCCCTGTAGGATCGGCACCTCTGTGAGGGTGGCAAAGTACATCAGCGATCCTACCAGCGAAGCAAAGAAGTTCGCACCCAGAGAATTGCCGCCGACCAGCCGGCCTATCCATTCCGGTCGGATGATGCCATTGCCGCTGCCCGGCATTCCCAGCAGGAAGCCGGCCGCCAGGACACCGACAAACAGCAACGGAAGGATAAGCAGCGCGAAATCCCAGGTGGCACCGACCCACTGCCTGACCTCATCTTTTTTGAACCACACCGTCACCATTACCAACAGTACGACGACCAGCGGACCGACGATGAACCAATGGATCTTGTATATCGCCCACCATAGCCCACTCTCTGCCTGCGGCTTGGCCCAGGCGGCGAAGATGAGGATTAGCACCATAACAACCATAAACAGGGCGGTCTGATAGAGCGGACGCTGATGCTCTCCGGTCAGCGCCTCGAAGCTGTCGCCTTCCTCCTCGGTCTCCCGCCGCTGTTCCTCTCCTTGGAAAATCATGGCCATCAATAGGCCGATCACCACCGAAAAGACGACGGCTCCAACCACCCGTGCCAGACCCAATTCAATTCCCAGAAGCCGGGCGGTCCAGATGATGGCAAGCACATTGATCGCCGGGCCTGAGTACAGGAAGGCGATTGCGGGGCCCAGTCCAGCGCCACGCTTGTAGATGCCGGCAAACAGGGGCAGCACCGTGCAGGAACACACAGCCAGCACGCAACCGGCTACGGCGGCCACCGCGTAGGCTGTCATCTTGTTCCCCCCACGGCCGAGGTACTTCATCACCGAGCCACGGCCTACGAAGACACTGATGGCCCCAGCGATGAAGAAAGCCGGCACAAGGCAAAAAAGCACGTGCTTGCGGGCGTAGTCTTGCAGCATCAACAGGGATTCTATCGCGGCGCCCTGCACGCGGGAGCTATCCACAGGCACTAGATAGGCCAACAGGAACACGGTGACCATTAAGGCCAGCTTGGCGGCATTGCTCACGTCCTCGCACCAGCCTTTGTCTGATCGCGGCTGGCTGAGCGTAGCCGTTTACGGTCTTCCAGCATCTGCGGGTCGTCCTCGCCCCAGCTTGCGACCAGCTCGAGCAGATCTGCTTGTGGGGTACCAGGAGCGGGCTCAGCGATGCGATAGATCACCCATTGGGCATCTCGCTCATCCTTCACCAGGTCAGTCTCCCGCAGTGTGGCTAGATGACGCGAAACGCACGACTGGCTCAGCCCGGTGGCCTGCACCAACTCGCACACGCATGCTGGCCTCACCTGCAGGCACTTGAGCAGCCTCAGCCTGCGTTCATCCGCCACGGCACTTAACAATCTCGCTATTCTCTTCATTTTTCCATCACCGCTTATGGAGATATGCGCATAAGCAGGTATATGATAACACCTCCTTGTCACTATGTCAACTGTTTCGCCAATGTTGTGTGAGTCTGGCCCGTGTCATTCGCGATTGGCCGTACTTCATCTTACCTAAACAGACCAGCTTGCGTTGACCACCACCCGCGAAGGGCCTATAATTCCCTGAAGCAGCAAGATATGCAGTTGCGCAAGAGGTTTTTGACTATGATTGCAATTACAGGTGGAGCAGGATTTCTGGGCTATCATGTCGCTAATTACTTTGCAGACAAAGGCGAACACAATGTGCTGCTGGACATCGCACCATTTGCTGCCTCTGACTACCACGAGGCTGCCGCCTTTGTACAGGTGGATGTACGGGACCGGGCGGCGATGCGGGAGGCCCTACAGGGCAGGGACATTTCCTGCATAATACATGCGGCGGCGGCGCTGCCGCTGTGGAAGCGCCAGGATATCTTTAGTGTCAATGTCGAGGGGACACGCAATGTGCTCAGTGTCGCGCAGGAACTTGGCATCCCGCGCGTGGTGCATATTTCGTCCACAGCAGTCTATGGCGTGCCCAAGATCCATCCCCTGTATGAAGATCACGAGTTGGTGGGAGTAGGGCCGTATGGGGAGAGCAAGGTGCTGGCCGAGGGTGTCTGTGAGGAGTTCCGCGATCAGGGGCTGTGCGTGCCGGTTGTTCGCCCCAAGACCTTCATCGGCACCGGCCGGTTGGGAGTATTCCAGATTCTTTACGACTGGGTGGAAAGCGGCTGCCGCATTCCGGTGATTGGCAATGGCCAGAACCACTACCAACTGCTGGAAGTGGAGGACCTGTGCGAGGCGATATACCTGTGTGCAACCGGTCCGGCCGAGGTGGTGAATGATACGTTCAATGTGGGGGCTGAACAATATGGCACGGTGCGCGAGGATGTCGGCGCCCTGTGTGAGTATGCTGGGTGGGTATACGGGACCGCAGACACCGATAGCTTCGTGGCCGTGGACAAGCTCAAGCAAGCACTCGGCTGGCAGGCTAAGTATAGTAACGCCGAAGCCCTCATCCGCTCTTACCAGTGGTATCTTGACCACAAGGCAGAAAGCGACTCTGCAGTGGGTATTACCCATCGCGTGGCCTGGAACCAGGGCATTCTCAATGTCCTCAAGCGTATCCTGAAGTAGTGCAGCAGAGTGCTAACCGGGCTTGGGTGCAGAGGAGGCTGGCTGATTGGTAGCACATTGGGTGCTGATCGGGCTTGCGGCTGTTGCGTCCGCTGCAGCCATCGTCCTGACGTGGCGCGGCCTGGGCGGGGCATCGCGTCAGGTCAAGCTCGCACTGACCATATTGCGGAGCGCCTCGGCTATCGCTCTCTTACTGGCGTTCATCGGGCCGACGTGGAGCCGGGCCTACACCACCTTGCGCCAGCCCCGCGTTTCCGTGCTGCTTGACGCCTCGCTGAGCATGTCCCTGCCGGCTCTTACCGAGGGCAGCCGCTGGGAACAGGCCAAGCGCATCGCACAGCATCTCCAAGATGCACTGGTCCCGGATACGCACCTGACCATCCTCACCTTCGACGGCGAACTGCACCCCAGGCCCAAGCTCCAGACTGACCGGCCTGACGGCGAGCAAACCAACATCGCCGGTGCTCTGCAGGAAGCTTCCGGTCACGAGGAGCCAGCCGCGCTGGTCTTGCTAAGCGACGGAGCCGATAGAACCGACGGTTTCCAGAGTCACAATTGGTCGGCGCTACGTCTGCCCGTCCACACGGTTACGGTTAGCGGGCCGCAGCAGCCTGACGTATGGATTGGGGCA
>JALGTI010000380.1 GCA_029821455.1 Candidatus Zipacnadia bacterium
GATATGCTGCGCCGGCGGGGCTATGAGACCCAGAAGGAGCGCCGCGAATCCGACGAGCTGGATGTGTACTACTCGGATGATGAGAGCGATCTGGGTAATATCGGCGACTATGACGAATTCTTGGAGAAACTGGTGAGCATATACCAGGCTGTGGCCCAGATTCTGCGGGACGGGGCCTATTTAACCGTGATCGTCAAGAACATCAAGAAGAGCGGGACGATGTATCCCCTGGCCTGGGACCTGGGCAAGGCCATCGGGGAGTTTATGGCGCTGAAGGACGAGAAGATCTGGTGTCAGGACAATCAACGCCTGGCCCCTTACGGAATGGGTAAGGCCTGGGTCTCCAACACAATGCACCACTACTGCCTGAACTTCAGGAAAGACTGATGGCCGCCGACGATGACCGCAAGTGAGATCAGCGATCACGAATCTCACCACCCGTTACTGAGTCCCATCAGCCTCCGTGCGCTCGTCGTCGCGCTTGTCATCAGCATCATAGGCATCCGCCAGGAGACTGCCAGCCAGTTGCTCAGAGGCGGCGTGTCCCTGGAACTGCAGTTGCCGTGGCTGGTGCTGTTTGTGCTGGGAGCCGCTGCTTGGCCGCTGGCTGAAGCTGCGTAAGCAGGAGATTATAGCGATCTTCTGTTTTGTGTTAGTGGCAAGCAGTTGCTTCGATGGTGTGAACCGCTTGATGCCGTCCTACACGGTGCCCCGGTATTTCGCTTCGCCACAGAATGACTTCGCAATGATCGCCGACGAGTACATCCCCGATTGGTTTGCCCCCAGGGATGCAGAGATTGTGCGGATGTACTACGAGGGCGCAGGAGATGAGGCCACAAGCCTGCGGCCCTGGCTGGTTTTCGCCACGGTATGGACTGTCTTCATGATGGCCCTGTGGGTGACACTGTTCTGCGTGACGGCAGTCCTGCGCCGGTATTGGTGCGCGTATGAACATCTATCCTTCCCGCTGGTAACCGTGCCCCTGTACATCGCTGCAGCAGGGCACGGCCGCATGCGGCCACAGCGCTCGGTCTGGACCGAGCCGCTGATGTGGATAGGATTTGCTATCTCGTTCATCCACTTCCTCAGCATTATGCTGCATGCCCTCAATCCCAATTTCCCTACTCTGGGGACAATGACCGACTTGGGAGTTCTGTTCACCGAGAGGCCGCTGAACGCGATCAGGCCAAACTTCCGCTTCATCTATAACCCAGCACTCTCGGGCCTGGCCTATTTCGCCCCCCAGGACCTCTGCTTTTCAATGTGGTTCTTTTTCCTGTTTTACTTCAAGCCCCTGCGACTATTCTACGGAGTTACCGGCTTGCGCGAGCCTTCGGGTTTTCCCTTCTACTGGGCGCAAAGCGCCGGGGCCTTCATCGCCATCGCCGTGGTCTATCTCTGGGCCGCCCGTGGCTATCTGAAGCGCGTGTGGATAGCTGCGGTATCAAATATGCGCCTGGCGGCCGATCCTGATGAACATCCGTGGGCCGACCCGTTGACCTGCCGCACTGCCCTGATCGGTGCAGCTTGCGGTTTTATTGCGCTGTGCGCGTGGTTCATGCTGATGGGAGCGTCGTGGTGGGTAGCCGGCCTCTTCTTCCTGCTCATCATTCTGTTCGCTACTATCTTCACTCGTGGGCGCGCAGAGAGCGGAGTTGCGGCCCTGTGGTCTGCACCATTCTGGCAGGCCAGCCGGCAGCTCAAGTCATTCCTGGGGTCAGATGCACTGACGCCCGGTGGCAGCTATGGCAATCTTGTGATGCTTGGGAGCCTGTACTTCCTCCACTTTGGCTCGTACCCCCAGACGATGACCCATCAGATCGAAAGCCTCAGGATGGGAGAGGAATGTCGCATCAGAACCTCTCATATCACTATGATACTGATGGGTGCGATGTTTGTGGGCCTGGTTGTCTCCTTCTATACACAACTGTCTTTAGCCCACGAATGGGGGGCTAATTCACTGTCGGGCGGCACTACCGAGGGTGGCTACAGTGTGTCACTGGCGCGCGGCGAGTATACAGAGGTCAACTCGATCGCTGATGGTAACAAGCTGCTGCCAAACTGGACCCGCAACGGTTACACCATAGCTGCCTTCCTGTTCACCATCTTGTTAGTTGCGATCCGGCTCCGCATCCCGCGCTCGCCGTTCCATCCCCTCGGTTTCGTGCTGACCATGTCCTACGGCTATGCCTACTGGGGCCCATTCTTTGCCATCTGGCTGGTGAAGGCCATCATCCTGCGCTTGGGCGGTGGGCGACTGTACCACCGCCTCACACCGGTTTTCGTCGGACTGGTGATGGGTCAGGTGTTTGCCTGCAGCCTCGTATGGCCGCTCTTTGCCCAGTTCACCACGGACAGATGGCGGCAGCTTGCCGACCCGCTGGCCTACTTCTGAGGGGATCTGCTACCAGGACAATCAACGTCTGGCCCCTTACGGAATGGGCAACTCCTGGGTCTCCAACACAATGCACTATTATTGCCTGAACTTTAGGAAAGGTTAGACGGCGGCGGCCGTTGTCACACAAGGCGGTCGCCTTAGTCGGCATTACCCTGGCGAAGTCTCCGCAACAGGGGCGGGAGATAGGCCTGGACAGCGTAAGCTCCCTGGACTTGGTTGTTCTTCTCTGGTGCCGCCTCGAGCCTGTCCACGAGGTCTTCCGGTAGTGCACCCAAATTGTCTATCAGCTTGATCAGATCATTGGCGTGTGCAAAGCTCTCGGCCTGCTCGAAGCGTGCGATGAGTGCTGTCTGCATGCGCCGCTGCGTGATGGTGAAGCGCTGGAGCAGTGTCGTCACTATCTCCCGCGTCAACTCATGGCCGGTACGGTTCGCTCCGGCGACAGCCTGGTATTTGCCGATGAACCCGTAAGGGTCGTGGCCCAATCTGATCGGGATCACCGGAACCCCTCGGGCGATGGCGAACCCAACTTCCTGATCCGTCCAGGCGCTCGCGTGAAAAGCTGGGGTCAGCAGGGCCGCCAGCGCATCCATGCTCCGCAGAGCACGCTCGATCTCTGACTGCCATTCGGCGGTCGGTTCGATGTCCTCATGGGCAACGAAGCATGAAATGCCTAGGAGTACGCAGGCCTGCTTGATCTCCGCTGCAAGCTGTTTTTCTTCCGCCCTGTGGCTGACGAAAAGCCTCAAGAACTCAGAACTGCCCCATAGGTCAGCATGCGCTTCACGGGATGCTACAGGCAACATCGAACCGACAGCGGGCGCTTCACTTATCTCGATGGTGACTTCG
>JALGTI010000381.1 GCA_029821455.1 Candidatus Zipacnadia bacterium
CGAGGTCATCGAGGCGGAGATGGCCGGCAGTGCCCGCCGCCGACGCGAGACGGTCGGCGACCTCGACCTGTTGGCCACATCCGAGGATCCGGCTGCTGTGTGCGAGGCCTTTGCCCAAAGCGAGGAGCTGGAGGAAGTGACCCTGGCCGGTGATACCAAGGTCAGCGGGCTACTGGCCGGTGGCAGACAGGTGGACCTGCGGGTCGTCGAGCCAGAGAGCTACGGCGCCGCCCTCGTCTATTTCACAGGCTCCAAGCAGCACAACGTCCACATGCGGGGCATCGCCCAGGACAAGGGCCTGACTGTCAATGAGTACGGAGTTTTCGAGGTCAAAGATGGTGAGCGAGGCAAGCTGGTAGCCGGCAGGACAGAGGAGGATGTTTACGCCGCCATCGGCCTGCCATGGATACCGCCAGAACATACCCATGGCTCTGATGGCCACAATACAGTTGAGGAGATGGCCGAGGCGTGCCTGGCGCGCGGTTACACCCACCTGGGCATCACGGACCACTCGCCGGTATTACGCGTCGCAAATGGCCAGAGCGGTGACGAATTGCTGCAACAGATCGAGCTGATTAGGGAACTCAATGAGAAGTTCAAGTCACGCAAGTTCACGATCCTGGCTGGCATTGAGGCCGACATTCTCAGCGACGGCCAAGTGGATGTGCCGGATGAGTGCTTCGCCGAGCTTGACTTTGTCCTCGGTTCCATTCATCAGGGCTTCTCCTCGGATGCTGACCGAATGACGGAGCGGATTGTCGCGGCTCTGGCTGGTGGGCAGGTGGATATTCTCGGCCACCCGACAGGCCGATTGCTGCTGCAGCGCGAGGCCTATGGCTATCATATGGAACCGATTATTGAGGCGGCCGTCAAATACAACGTGGCGCTGGAGATCAATGCCAACCCGCACCGCCTGGACCTCTCCGATGTGCACGCGCGGCTGGCCCAAGAGCGCGGGGCGCTGCTGAGCATCAACACCGATGCCCACGACGCCGAGCACCTCGACTTTATGCAGTACGGCGTGATGACCGCCCGACGGGGCTGGATTGAACCACAAAACGTCATTAACACCTGGCCGCTGGGGAAACTGCAAAGCTGGTTGAAGCAGCGACGCAAGTAGGGTGTTCGGAACACGATCTCAGAGTGGAAAGTATTGCACTATGATTAAGAACATCTGCTGTTCACTCATTCTGGCTGTCGTTTGCTTTGCGATGCCCTGTGCTGCGCAAGAGTTAGCGCTTCAAAATCCCAGCTTCGAGCAGGAGCTTGAAGGCTGGGCCGTGGACTTGGTACCGGGGCTGGAGAAGCATTGGCAGGTGGACACTGAAAACCCGGCCGAGGGTGAGAAGTGCCTACGCATTACGGCGAGGAAGCCGGGCATCAACCCCTGGCTGGCCCAGGGCGTCGGTGACATCCAGCCGGGCGCGAAGTACCGGCTCAGTGCCCAGGTACGCGGTCGGCCTGGCAAGGCACCGGTGCGGGCCGCTGTTAAGCTCGAGTTCTACAATGGCCAGAATGAGAACACCTCCGGTTACTACGGCTTCACAGTGACCGCCGAGGATGGCAGTTGGCAGCCGGTTGAGGCGGTCGCCGAGGCTGATGAGGACAGCCTCAAGGCTGCAGTGCTGGTGCGGCTGTTCGGCGCGGGGACTGTCTGGTTTGATGACGTGCAACTGGCGGAGGTCGAGGCTGCGCCGCCTCTGGTCTTCATCCCCGCTCGTGCGGTGGTTGAGGCCGGCACGGAGACGAATCTGGGCTTCGATATCCGCCTCAGCCAGGTCTGGGAGGCTGAGGAGGCACCGGAGTTTTCCCTTCAGATCCAGGGACCGGGTCTGGATGAGGCGCAGGCCCTTTCCGCCACCATCGAGAAGGCCAGCAAGCACCTCTTTTCCGCTTCCGTTCGCTTGCCCTCGTTGCCAATGGGCATCCACCAATTGACCTGCAACCTGGCGGGTATTGGCAGTTCGCGTCTGCCCATCTACGCAGTCCCTGCGAGCAGAAGGCCGGAGGGATTGAGCGAGACTGGTGGCTGGCTGGTGGACGGGGAGGCGTTCTTCCCGCTGGGCCTGTGTCACGTGAATCCCGAGGATTACCCTCGGGTTGCCGAGGCTGGCTTCAACTGCGTACAGGGCGTGCTCTCGCTGGATGAGGCGACCGTAAACGCCACGCTGCAGGCGGCTGAAGAGGCAGGCCTGAAGGTACTAGTGCCGCTGTACCCGCCCCCTGGCGAAGAGGTGGACCGCAGAGCCGCCGTTGACCTGGCGAGGGCCGTGGCCGGGCATCCGGCGGTGCTGGGCTTTGAGTTGGCCGATGAACCGGATCTGCAGCCTGCGCTCACTGATTTCATAGCCTCCAGCTATCTCGCATTGAAGGCAAAGCAGCTTCTGCAGCCGATGCTGCTGTCAATCGCCAGGGCGGACGCCTACGGTTGGTGGAGTCACCTGTGCGATGTCGTGGAGGTCAGTCCCTGGCCGCTGCCGGACGAGCCTCTGACACTGGTGGGTGAGCAGGTCAGTACTGCCAGTGAGGCACTTCAGCCCTGGCAAGGGCTGCTGGTAGTGCTGCAGGCCGGCTGGGGCCCGGATACCCAGCCAACCGCCAGCCAAGCGCGACTGATGATGTATATGGCGCTGATGAACGGCGCGCGAGGCATCTTCTGGTATAGCCTCCACGATGCTGACTGGAACCTAACTAAGACGCCGCTGTGGAAGCATTTCAAGGGCCTCAATGCCGAGGCGACCGCCTTAGCCGAAGCAATCCTCAATGGCGAGCCGATTGACGAGGTGGAGTGTTCCAGCAACGCCTTGCTGATCCAGGCGCTGGCTGTAGACGACACCGCTTACATAATGGCGGTCAATCCAACCGACAAGCCGGTGAAGGCCTGGCTGCGGATGCCGCTTGTAGTTGGGGAGGCCCATCTGCTGAGTTCAGGGAAGAAGCTGCCACCGCGCAACCGCACGCTTCAACTGAACCTGCCTCGCTGGGGCGCTGA
>JALGTI010000044.1 GCA_029821455.1 Candidatus Zipacnadia bacterium
CCGCCATCAACGCCACGCCCGACGGCAGCAAAATCAATGTACGGTCTGGCGCCTTACACCCCCAACAGCTTGCGGACGAAGTGGTTAGCCAAGGCGCTGATCTCGGGGTGGCGTTTGACGGCGATGCCGACCGCGCGGTGTTCGTGGACCACACCGGTGCGGTGCACAATGGGGATCACATAAAATTCTTGCTGGCAGCGGACCTGCAGGCACGTGGGTTGTTAGAACCGCCATTGGTCGTAGGCACGCTAATGAGTAATCTGGGCCTGGAGCTGGCGCTCGGGGAAGTTGGTGTGGAGCTGCTGCGTGCGGAGGTGGGCGATCGCTATGTGACGGAGCGGATGAAGCAATCTGGCGCTGTGCTAGGTGGGGAACAATCCGGCCACATCATCTTTGCTGAGACCGGCGTGGGCGATGGCATCTACACGGGGCTGTGGGTGTGTGACGTTGTAGCTCGCACAGGGCGTTCTCTTGCAGAGTTAACTGCCCCGGTCCAGGAGGTCCCGCAGATTCTCATTAACGTCCCTGTCAGGGACAAGCACGCCTGGGAGCACAGTGAGCGGTTGCGTCAGCAGGTACTGGATTGGGAAGGCAAGCTCGCAGACAAGGGACGCATTCTGATTCGGCCCTCCGGCACCGAGCCGGTGGTCAGGGTGATGGTTGAGGCGCTGGATGAGCGTCTGGCAGCCCGGGCCGCTGAAAGCATCGCAGACCTGATAGCCGAGCAGTTCGGCTATGGGGAACTGCTCTCGGAAGGACAATAGGCTAAACACAGGAGTAGTGTAGGGCGCAGGCGTCTCGCCTGTGGTCGTTCTGAGCAGAATAACGGCGGCAGGACATAAGCCCCCGCCCTACACTTGTACAGGCTGCCATCTCTATGTAGGCTGTGTCAGCATCAAGTCATCTAGCGACTTACCAGCCGGTATCATCGGGAAGACGTTCGCCTCCTGGGCGACCTTGAAGTCAATGAAGCAGGGGCGATCCTCGACTTCCATCGCCTGCTTGATGGTGGGCGCGACGTCCTCAGGTTCGCTCACCATATAGCCCACACCGCCATACGCATCCAGCAGCGTCGGATAATCCGGCACGCCACAGATTGCCACCGCGCTGTAACGCTTCTCGTAGAAGATGTCCTGCCACTGGCGCACCATTCCCAGGTAGCAGTTGTTGAGGATCGCCACCTTGATGGGCAGCTTCTCCTGGATGCAGGTGGCCAGCTCCTGGATACACATCTGGATGGAGCCGTCGCCGGCGATGTCCCAGACCATCTTGTCGGGATTACCGACCTGGGCGCCGATCGCCGCCGGGAAGCCATACCCCATCGTGCCCAGTCCACCAGAGCTGAGGAACCGACGTGGTTCATCCACCTTGTAGTACTGAGCCGCCCACATCTGGTTCTGCCCCACCTCGGTGGCGATGATCGCATCACCGCCGGTCAGTTCATAGAGCTGCTCAACCACGTATTGGGGCGCTATGCCCTCCTCGGGTGTTTCATAGCTCAAAGGGTAGGCAGCCCTGAACTTGTCCAGTTCATCCTCCCATGCGCCACGCGGCCGAGGCTTGACTAACGGTACCAGCACCTCCAGCACCTGACGTGCATCGCCGCAGATGGCTATCTCGGCATGTCTCACCTTGCCGAATTCAGCAAGGTCAATGTCAATGTGTATGACCTTCGCCCCGGGAGCGAATTTGCTCAGATCCCCGGTAATCCGGTCAGCGAACCGCGCACCGATGGCGATGATCAGCCCCGGCTTGTTGATGGCATAGCTGGCGTACGCTGTGCCGTGCATTCCGGGCATTCCCAGCGAAAGCGGGTGAGTATCGGGAAAGCCGCCCTTGCCCATCAGACTGTAAACCACGTAGATGTTGGCTTTCTCAGCCAACTGCCTGACCAACTCTGAAGCGCCTGAGGCGATGACGCCGCCACCAATGTACAGGATCGGCTTTTCGGCCTCCGAGATCCATTCGGCTGCCATCTGCACCGCACCATAATCTACCTCGACGGGCGGGTTGTAGCCGGGCAACTGCTCAATCTTTCGCTCAGGTAGTTCACATTCCCCGGCGCTGACATCCGAGGGTATATCAATCAGGACCGGTCCAGGACGGCCGCTGCGGGCGACATAGAAGGCTTCACGTACCACATCGGGCAAGTCCGCAGGATCCTTGACCAGATAGTTGTGCTTCGTAATCGGGATGGTGACCCCCCAGGTATCGGCCTCCTGAAACGAATCCTTGCCAATGGCAGTAGTTTTGACCTGACCGGTGATGGCCACCATAGGCACTGAGTCCATATGCGCGTTGGCAAGTCCGGTCACCAGGTTCATAGCGCCGGGCCCGCTGGTAGCCATGCAGACGCCGACCTTGCCTGTGGAGCGCGCGTAGCCATCGGCCATGTGGGCCGCGCCCTGCTCGTGCCGCGGCAGGACGTGCCGGATACGGCCATCTGCCATGTAGTCGTACAACTTGTCATATATGGGGATGACCGCCCCACCAGGGAAGCCGAATATCACCTCCACGCCTTCCTCCTCAAACACTTTCAGCAGGGCATCTGCTCCAGTCATCGTTTTGTCTGACATTGCGCTTCCTCCCGTTCATTCGCTCCAGGTGTTCACATCTTTGGCAACAACATCCACCATCTACTCCATTACTGCTCCCATGCCGGCACTCTTGACCAGCTTGGCATAGCGCGCTAGCCAACCCTGCTGAATCTTGGGCGCAGGCGCGGCCCAGGCTTCTTTGCGCCTGGCGAGTTCGTCATCTGAGACCAGCAGGTTAAGCTGTCGCGCATCCAGGTCAATCTCTATCTCGTCCCCGTCGTGGACGAGGGCCAATGGCCCACCCTCGGCTGCCTCCGGGGAGATGTGGCCGATGCACGGCCCCCGCGTGCCGCCGGAGAAGCGGCCGTCCGTCAGCAGACCGACAGAATCCTCCTTGCCCATACCAGTCAGCGCGGCAGTCGGGTTAAGCATCTCGCGCATTCCCGGTCCACCCTTGGGGCCCTCGTAGCGGATAATCGCCCACGAATCATCCGGCACTTCATCAGCCAGGATCGCCTCATACGCCGCTTCTTCGCTGTCAAAGCACAGCGCAGTCCCCCTGAAGTTGCGCATCTTCTCACTGACCGCCGATTGCTTGATGACCGCCCCATCAGGGCACAAGTTGCCACGCAGGATCGCAATACCTCCGGTTGGAGCGTATGCATTGTCCAGGGAGCGAATCACATCGGCGTCGGTCACTTCACCCTGCCCTGCAATCTGCTTGACGCTCTGGCCGCTGACCGTAGGATTATCTTCCAGTAGCTCTTGCAACACGTTGAAGACCGCAGGGATGCCCCCGGCGTAGTCAAGGTCTTCCATCATATAGTCCCCTGCTGGCCGCAGCTTGCAGATTTGCGGGGTGGCCTGGCTGAGTTCATCGAACACCTCCAGCGGCATATGCACGCCGGCGTCGTGGGCGATGGCCGGGATATGCAGAACGCTATTCGTGGACCCACCCAGCGCCATATCCATCCGGATAGCGTTGCGAACCGAGGCTTCATTTATGATCTGCCGCGCGGTTATCTGCTGGCGGACCAGCTCCATAACGCGCTCGCCGCTCTCGTATGCGGTGCGCTGCTTGTGTGCCATCCCGACCAGGGCAGTGGCGCAGCCAGGCAGGCTCATCCCCATCGCCTCGGTCACGCAGGCCATCGTGTTGGCGGTGTACAGGCCCTGGCAAGACCCCGGCCCCGGACAGGCCTCGAGCTCCAGTTCCCACACCTCTTGCTCTGTGATCAGCCCGGCCTGAGCGCGTCCAACGGCTTCGAAGGTGTCGCGTACCAGTGACAACGGCTTGCCACGCAAGCGCCCTGAGTGCATCGGCCCAGCGGTAACCACGATAGCCGGAATGTCCAGCCGGCCGGCGGCCATCAGCATCCCCGGGGTGATCTTGTCGCAGTTTGTGAGTAGTACCACACCATCTAACTGGTGCGCCTCACACATGCTCTCCACGGTGTCAGCGATCAACTCCCGCGAGGGCAGGGAGTAGAACATTCCCTTGTGGCCCATTGCAATACCATCACAAATAGCTGGGACGCCGAATTTGAATGACGTGCCCCCGCCGGCGGCTATTCCCAGTTCGATAGCCCTCGCCAGGCTCTGCATCCCCACGTGCCCTGGCACGATGTCACTGGAGCTATCAGCAATGCCGATAAAAGGCTTCTCCATCTGCCCACGGGTGATGCCGCAGGCGTGCAGCAGGGCTCGTGATGCTGCCCGTGTCAGGCCCTTTTTCGCCGCGTCACTACGCATAATCATCAAACTCCTCTCTAACAGCACAGTACGGCAGACAACGACAGACGACGGCAGAAAACGACTGAAAGACACAAAAACCCCTCGTCCACCAAGGGACGAGAGGCTTGTCAGCAACTCCCGCGTTACCACCCAAGTTCCGCCATTCGGCGACGCTCTGACGCGCTAACGGGCGTACCCGGTCACGCTTGGGCGAAAGCTGCCTTCAGCGCGACGGCTCCGGGGCGACGTTCGGCGGACACCCGTGCCGGCACTCTCACCTTCTCACCGGCTCGCTGTAACGAACGCTATCCGCCTACTCCTCCCCTTCGCAGCCTCTTCCAGATTGTGGCACAAGTATAACGAATCATCCGCTCTCCGTCAACCCCGATGGCGCCTGCTCAGTGTCTCCGGGATACTCGTTGTCACAGGGCGGCTCCATTGCTGGCGGGAGCGACTTCTCCGCTGTCGCCAGTTTGCCGCGCACCTTCTTGACCAAGGTGTACGCCACATAGACGCGCTTGGACAGATAGTCGTCCTCAGACTGCACGCGTACCAGTCTGAAGCCATTGGTCACTGTGGTAACCGACCCACGCACAGCAATGGTGGCGGCGATGAGTCGGTTTACCTCATCAAATTGCTCCTCGTGCCGTTCAATAGCAGCAGCCTTGGCCCGGGCGCATATCTCGCAATCGGGGTCCTCGCACTTGCCCGGCGTGTGCCCGCTCAGCATCTGTTCGGGGTAGTGCTCAGCGTTCGACTGCTGCCAGGCGATGTCCGAGATGAGGGCGATCGCCAGATTCGTCTTCTCATCATCGTAGCAGGGGATCGTCTCTTCCTCCTCACCTTCGCCCAGCACGGTTTGCCTCGCCTCGGGCATTGAGCGCACCTGCGCCAGGTAATCCAACACCACGCTGGTGATAGCCCAGTCATTGCCGGGTACCTGGCTCAGCCGGGCAGCTCGCGCGGCGGTAGCCAGTTCACGCTCCGCCTCACTACCGGCAAGGGGATTATCCATATGGATGGACGGTTCGGCCAGGGGGAAGAGGCGCTTGAAGTTGGCCTTCCACAGCCCGATGATCTGTCTGGTCGTTTTCCCATAGATGCTGGCGTCCGCAGGGTAGCAGTGCATCAAAAAGGTGTCGCCAATGCTGACCGACCACAAGCCGTCTATCTTCTTCGTCCACACCTTTGGCTGGCCGACATCCTCCACGGAGATAGCCTGGGAGATGCGTTGGTCAATCCGGCCGGCTCGCTCTCGTACACTGGCGAACTCGCCGCGGTCCTTGATCTGGGCGGCGATCTGGCCGGCCAGCACGATGTTCTCGGCCGCGCCCCACGCGGCAACGTGAAGACAGGACAGTATGACTATGGGTGTGAAACTGAGTGCGATGGACTTTGCTGTCACGATTTGCCCTCCTACGATTGCTGCTGCATTGACCCTTCGCCGTGTATTCACTTAGACAACTATGCTGTTGCCTTGCCTCCTGAACCCTGAAGCTTGGTCGGGGTTAGCGAACGCCCGCATTCAGGAGCCCGTAGTGAGCGGTCGGCCCCCAGTTCCCCGCCCCATCCTGGGCGCGGATGTGGAAGTACCAGATGCCCTTGCCCAAGGCCGGCAGGGCGGTCTTCTGTTCGTTTGTCTCGGCCACTTCGTCAGGCTCCGTGTCTCCGTACTGGTCCCAACTGTAGCTGTAGCCGACGATCCCCGTGGTGTCGGTGGCAGACCAGCTCAAGGCTGGCGCCCGGCTGCCAACACGGCCGATAATGAAGTTGTCGAAGTGAGCCACGGCGCCGGCCGGATTGTCCATACGATTGCGGTCACTGAATATTATCTGCTGGACCACCAGGCTGCCGCGTCTCTGCTGCTTGCGCAGCAACGGAACCAGGTCAATGGACGCATGGTGCCACTTATCATCGGCAGCAATGCCAGCAAAACGCCCGATTGAGCCGCTCGGTGCATCGGTGAAAGCCACGGCATGCCATTCGCCGCTGATTTGCACCATCAAATCGAGCTTCGTCTGGGACGGAATCCGGTAGTCAAAGGCGATCACCGGATACTTGTCCGCCGCATACGGCTTGGTGCAGACGAAGGCCTGCATATGCCCCCCCTTACGCTGTTGCGTCAGCTTGACGCTGGTTGTCCCGCTGGCCGCTGTCGTGTAGTCCAACTCGACCTGCGCCCCGGCTCCGCCATTGCGATTGGCCCACATGCCCAGTGAGCCATCATCAAACGTATTGGTGACGAAGCTCGGATGCGTGCTGGACTCGACTGTCGCGATAGTCGGCCCGGTCGTGTCGCGCGAATAGTCCATCCGCCAACTCCAGCGCGCAAGCTCACGCACGGCGTTGCCGCTGAAGTCGGCGGCGGCCTTCAGCTCTACCGCAACCTCGTGGCCATCTGCAAATACTACCGGCTTCGGCGACACCCATTCGCAGTTCCAGGTGAGCTTGTTAGTCGAAGAATCATATACCAGGCCCGGATTATTGGCGCGGTAGTCAACACCATCAACACTGAGCACGATGCTGCGCGGATCAATGCCTGAGCCGACATCGCTTAGAGCCAGCATCACCCTCGACGTGGCGGCCGCGGAGTCCGCCGGCGGACCCAGAGGGCTGGCCTGTGGCGATTCGGCGTCAATCAGCAGCCGCTTATGGGCCGGCGGGCTCCAGTTACCGGCCCCGTCGCGTGCACTTAAGTGCAGCCACCCGTCCAGGCTGCCCGGCGCTTTCAGATCAATGATCGGCTCCGGGGCCATCATTGGCTGCGATGGCGTGGTATCAGGCCGCGTGTCAAGCTCCCACCTGACGCCATCCACCCCGCTTATGTCGGCCACCTTCCAGGCGATCTTGAGCGGCTCAATCCCGCTGTTGACCGGTAGGATCTGGAAGTTGTCCAGGTAGTAGGTCTGCCCCTCATGGTTGGTACAGGGGGGCCAGTCCGCCAACACGAACTGGGTCACCACGTAATTGGGAGCGCTGGGGTCGTCCTTGCGCAGCATCTCATACAGGTCGAATTCGGTATGATGCCATTGTCCATCGGACTGCACGCCTGCCACCTTTCCCATATAGCCCAGACTGTTCTCCACATCGGCGAACTTGATGGCCTTCCAGTCACCATTGACAAACACGGCAAAGTCGGCACGCAGCCGTTCGTTGCACCTATAATCAAACCTAACTAGTCTGTGGACCCCGGCATCGAAGGCCTCACGGCGAATGTGAATTCCAAAGCGCCCGTTTTGTGTCGGGTTATAGACCTTCAGGCAGCGGCCGGGCCGCTCTGGCCCCGCCGCCACCAGGCTGAGCGCCGCTGAGTCCTCGCCTCCGTAGCTGCCAAATTGGCCCCAATCGTTCTCGAACGTCTCATCACATAACGGTGCCTTGCCAGCGACTACGTATGGCGCCGGTGGAGCTATTGTGTCATGCGCGGGGTCGGCATACCATACCCACCTAGTCTCCTGAGGCATCTGGTTGCCTGCCCGGTCGCGTAACGCGGCCAATCGCACAGCCACGCTCGAACGCGCATGCACCACAATTCCCGCCTTGGCCGGGCTGACCAGCAAAGTCTGTGTATCAGGGTCATAGCTAAGAGCCAGGTCATCGAGCCCCAAAGCCTTATCCTCAACGGTCACCTGCAGGCTGCTCAGGTCAAGGCCACTGCCCCCCGGATCGACCAACGCCACGACGATAGGCGCATCCCCCAATTCATCACCCGGCTGCGGTGAGACCGAGGCCACCTGTGGGGGCTCCGTGTCCACGCACGCACGGAAGTGCACAGGCGCCTGCCAGCCGTTTGCTTCCGTTTTCGGGCGCACATGGATATACCATTCGCCTGTCCCGTCCAGCTCAAGCTGCTGAGGCAGACCACCCTGTGTTTGTGGTGGAGGGACAGTCAGTGGGTCCCGATCTACCACATAGCTGAGCTCCGCCAGATGGACGCCGCTGGCAACCTCGGCAGCCAGCTTGACGGTGCTGCCGCCTGCATTGTCCAGTGTAATGTTGTCGAGGCAGTAAGTGCTGTCAGCCTGATTGCCGCCAAAGCCACACTGCAGGTAGTCAGCCGGATTCATATTGCCAATGTAGAGGTCCTCGGCTAGATACTTCTCTTGCCCGGGAGTGATCAACTGCAGGTGGCCTAGCAAGTCAAATTCTGCGTGATGCCATTGTCCATCCGCCTGCACGTTCTGTATCTTCCCGAGAAGCTGACACAGCGGTGCAGGGTCGTCCCGGCCTGCGAACACAATCTCGTAGGTGACACCACCAGCCTTCAGGTAGAAGTTGACCTTGACATCAGGCCCTGCGCGATAGTCAAAACTCAAGCGCGGATAGCGTGTCAGGTCGAACTTCTCAGGAACCAAGGTAGCGGCAAAGGTGCCGCCGGTCTTGGCGTTAATCAGCTTCAGACAATGGCCCTGGCCGCTAGGACCGCCTTCAGCGATGGTGAGCGTTGCACCTACCTCGCCACCCCGGTTCCGGCAGGTGCCCAGATCGTTTTCAAAGTCGAAGCGTTTGCTGGGATGAGTGGCCGACGTCAGCTTGATGGCAGCAGGGGCTACCTCAGTGACCGGTGAAATCGCGCCCGCTTGCCCTGCCATCGGGCTGCGTGCGGTCCTCTCGCGGGCGAAGTATATTTTGAGCCGCGAGCAGAGGATGCCGTTATCGAAGGTCCACAGGGCAATACGCCCGCCATCCAGTGGCGCAGGATCGTTGGCTTCCAGTATGAGTTGATTGTCCAGATAGAACTCCAGATGGCCGCCGATTTTGCGCACGCGCACTCCCCACCACTTGCGGTGCCATTCGTAGGTACTAGGAAAGCCGTCCTCAAAGATGGGCAGCACGGCCTCGTCGGCCTGCGTTCTGGCCAGTATCTGATTGCCCTTTCTAATGGCGCTGTAGGTGTTGTTCTCGGCCCCCAGCATAAAGGTGTAGCCGCTGGCGAAGTTGGCCCCGTCTCCGCAGATAGTAACATTGATGTCATTGGGATGTTTGTACCCGTGATTGCCTCCCAGACCCATCTTGAAGCAGGCATAGACTTCGACATCAATGTCGCCCTCGAATTCGCGTTTGCTCCAGATGGCTGCCGGCCCATCCTTGCTGTAGCCACCGTACCACGACCACTCCGGCTGACAGGTCCAGCGATTCGTGGACTCCCACACACCGGTGGTGGGCACCCAGTCGGTGGGCGCGCTGCTGAAGGTATAGTCATAGACGTGGTGCGAATAGACATCCACCGTGCCTGGATCTACAGACAAGCCTCCCGTGTCAATAGCTACCCGTCCGCCTATCACCGCCCGCTTAATATCGGTCAATCCGGTGTCAGCGGTTGGCGGCACTCCTGGTGTTTCCAGCTCTGCCAGCAGTTCCGCGCCGGCCTTGTGACGCGGGGCCCTCTCCAGTAACAGTTCCAGTTCCTCGCGTGCCTTGTTGAGCCATCCCAGGTCCCGGTAAGCTAGCGCCAGCAAATAGCGGCTGTCGTGGGAGTCGGGCTTGCGCTCGAGGATGAACTCAAGCTGCGTAGTAGCCCCTTGAGCGTCGCCGGCCCCTACCAGCGCTCGTGCCAGCCAATAGCGCACACCCAGCTCATCGGGATGCTCCTGTACGTACGGCTCAAGAAGAGCCACCGCCTCAGCATAGCGTTCCGCCTTGATAAGGGCGGTGGCCTCCTTGACAGGCGCGGCCAGGGCACTACCGGCCCACAAGAGCTCACTGATAACGAAAATAGCCACAATGTGTTTGTGCAATCGTATCACACTATCACAGACCTGTCCCGCCTAAGACTCATACTCGATGGTAACCTGACCGTCAACAGTAGCGATTATGAAGCGTCCCTTACGCTCGAAGCTGATGGGACACGGATCGCTCCGCGCCTCGGCTGTTGCGCTAGCGACCTCTTCCTCACCGTGCATCAGGGCCACTCGCAAGTCCTTGGAACCTTTTGCCGCTGTAACCAACAGGGCGAAGCCCGAAGCAGGCGTCTTCGGATCGCCTTCGATGATTGTCTTGACCGTCCCGCTCTTGCTGCCTACGTCAGACAGTTCGAAGCGCACGCACTTGTCGCCCCAGTAATCGCCCTTGGACCACCAGACATTGCTTCCCTCCGGCGGTGTCACCCAGGGCGCTTTGGTGGAGGCCCATTCGCTCATCTCCCAGTGCGTTTTCGCATCAGCGAACTCCTTGAGCACTCGCGCCACCCGCTTGGGCGGCAGCATAATAACGCGAGCGTCGTCAAAAGCCGCCTGCGCGCCCTGCGAGTAGAGGCCAACAGTACCCCCACTCACATCGCCACAGACAGCTTCGGCTGCAATCTGGCCGTCCAGGCTGCACGTTATCAGCCCGTCGGCCAGCCACACCTGGGCGCGGCGGCTGGCCGCCTTGGGCTTTGCCAGGGGCTTGTCGGCGATGACGCCGGGCCCCTCCGGCGTCACAATCACAATCTGCGCCCGGCCGGCATAGTCCTGCTTGCTGCCTTTATCCGCCCACCGAAAGATGTAATACTGATTCACTCCCTGGTAGCCAACCACCAGGCCGGCGCTGCCTCCCTTGGCCTTGACGGTGGCTCCGAAGGCATACCGCTTCCAGCTCGGACACCCGGCCGCCGCAATGCTCTCCTGACCGGTGGCCGCGCGCATGGCGCCATTGGCAACGCGCCATCTGCCCCGCATCACACGCCACCTGCCCGGCACCGCCTGCGCGAAGGTATCAGCCAGCAAATCGAAGCCAGCTAGCTCTGTATCATCAAAAAAGACACCGGCCGCGCCTTCGGCCAGCAGACCGACCAGCCCCTGACCAAACTCATCAATCTGCTCGCTGAACATCAGCACGTCGTCAAGATAGCACTGTACCAGCCCTGCGCAGGCGTTGACGCGCAACTGATACCACCGCTGTGTAATGTATCCGCCCGCCACGGAACGCCGCACCGATTCGTGTCCATCCTTGACCGCGATGAGGCTGAGGCTATCAGCGTCCGGCGCTGTGCTCAGTTTAGGCGTCCAACGGATGGCGGCATAGTTCTGGGGATCGTGATAGTAGAAGACAAGGCCGCAGGCGCCCATTCCAGCGGGCCGCATTGCCGCCTGGAAGCTGTATTCGTCCCAGCACCAGAAGCCGTTAACAGTCAGCGCGCGGCCGTCCTGAGCTTTGCCGAAGTAGCTAAAGGCGTTCGCCGATTTTGGGGCCTGCATTGAGCCGGCCTGGGCATCAACCCGCAGGCTCTGCTGACGCCACTGGCCCTGCACATTCTCCCAGGTGCTTTCGCCAGCGCTATCCCACATGAAATCATCGGAAAAGAACATGTCGCCCAGTTCCTGCAGGTAGATGTCCGTTATCTCACACCCGCCTACCGCCTGATAGCCGATGCCGGGGCCAGTCTGCTGGAAGTCATAGCCCCTGCAGACCACCTCCGTGCCCACAATGAGGGCCAGTCGCCACTCCGCCCGCCTTACGGTGAAGGGTATCGTTACGCTCCCATTCTCTTCTTCGCCCTCAAGCACTGACGCCCAATCCACTTCTCCCAGCAGGCCAATGGGAGCGCGGCCTCCGTCCACGATCGCAAAGAACTGAGCTCTGTCCTCAGCGACTTCCAACAGCAGATACTCGCCGGTTTGCGGGTCGTAGTTGAGCACGAAGCGCAATTCCACTTCGGCTGGCTCATTGATGGTAAGCTCCCCACCAATGACAAACGGCCCGCGAACTCGCTCCTCCAGCATCTCATAGCCCTCTGGCCCGTGCACGGCCTCCGCCTGCGGCACCTCTTGGGGCGCGGGTTGCGCCCAGGCAAGTCCGGCCAGCAGGCAGCCACAAAGCGCTGTCGCTATGGTCAGCAGCAACAGCGCAACAGTGCGGACCCCAGGGCACACAAACTTACCAGCCATTCTGCGCTATTGCTCCTCCTCTGCTGGCCGCCATACGTAGCTGGAGGTCTCACTGTACTTCCTGGTCGGTCGCCAGCGATTGGAAGGTGTGCGGGTCAGGAGGAATTGATCCAGCTTCGCCCCGTCCTCCCGATTCTGAAACCGCATCAGATGATAGCCCTCGGTCAATTGGTAACTACGGCCCTTGACCCAATGCCATTTCTGAAGGGTGGAGTCAGTGATCTGCGGAGGGGTATCAACATCCAGCTTGTCCACCATCACAAAGAAAGAGTTGCCACAGTCATCCCACCAATGGCATCTGGCCCATAGATACCACTTTCCGGCGGTGGGGATATAGACCTTGTAGGTGGCGCTGCCCTCGTCGCTGGGGCCAGACTCATCCACTCCGTGAGGACGCAACAGGGGGATATGCACGTAGGCGCCGTTGGAGGCTACTTGACTGGTCGCCTCGGCCATCGAGGCCTTCAGCCAGGCATAGTGCTCGCCCTCCACAACTATCCTGCTGGGCGCAGCAACCAATTGCGTGACCGCGATAGCGCTGCCAACCAAGAGCGCCACAGTGATTGTCATATAGCGAGCCATCCGGTGCATAGCATCAGACTCCTCTTATCTGGAGCTTGTATGATTCGACAAGCAAGCAGGGGCTTTCGTTCCACTTACTGCTGCAAATGGCCTGCAGGGACATCTACTGGCTGTCGGCGCCCACCTCTTCAGATGCAAGTCCACGCCGTGCGATTCCCTCAATCATCGCTAACAGCAGGATCAAGACCAGCGCGCTTCCTCTGACGAGAAGGCTGGTGAAGAAGTTCGTGGCGATGATCGTCCCCATCGCGGGCACCAGGCCGATCGCCAGCCCCCGGCCCCAGTCATCCTCTGCCCGCAGCCATAGCACACTGGCCAGGCGCCAGAAGTGAGCCAACCACGCCGCCAGGCAGACCAGCCCGGCAAAACCCAGCGAGCCGCCAATAACCAGATACAGGTTATTGGTGTCCGCCTCGATCTTTTGATCCTTCTCGGCGGGCAGGTTCTCGTAGTACTGGCCGATGTTGGCCTGATAGTTCCCTGCTCCCACTCCCAGCACGAAATTGCCGCCATCAGCCATCATTCGCAGCGCCGGGCCCCACTCCAGCCAGCGCTTCTCCACCACAGGCACCTCGCCCTCGCCAGTGTCGAAGCTGCGCCCCTCGACATAAGGCTGAGACAACTCCACGACCGCCGCGTCGTAATTCCGCACGAACACGACCGGCATCAGAGCGGTAAAGGCTACGACCAAGACAAAGGTTATCGCAGCGGCCGACTTGCTTCGCATGGCGCCCACGGCCAGCAGGCAGACCAGTGTCACCCAGATTATCGGCCCTGACAGCATCGTGATTACGCCCAGCATGACCGCGCCTACCAGCCAGACCTGCCGCCCGATACCTCTCAGATTCAGCCCCACACCCAGCATCACCGGCAACACCATCGCCAGGTATGCGCTGTAGACATTGCGGTTCCCAAAACTGGCTTTCACCGCCATTGGATCGTGCGCCGTGAGGTACTCATACGCACCCCACAGCACGATGACGGTGGTTACACCCGCCAGGACATGGAAGGCCCCCAGCAGCCTGGAGCGATCCCGCAATACATCGAAGAACAGGATGAACGCGACTAACAGGTACAGGCCAAGTTGAGCGGTTTCGACAACAGCAGCTTTGAGATCGGCAGCCTGACCGATTGACAGCGCGGCGACGACCACGAGCGCGATGGCCGGCAGCGGCAACCATCTCAACTGACCGAGCCTACGCCGGAGAAGCGCGTCAATAAGCCAGCCCAGTCCTAATAGGGCGGCCAGCACATCCGCCGGGGTTACGAAGGGACCGTAACGGGGGTGAAAAGCGTACGCCAGTTGCGAGGGGGCAATAGCAATCAACACCAGGGTGGCTGGATACAGCCACTCGGCCGGGCCGTTATCGCTCGGAGGGCGAGGCGGCGCGTTCACAATGCCGGCCCCCCTAACAGCAGGCTACGTGCGCAGGCCAGGAGCAGAGCGGCGCTGATATACACAAAGGGCCAGCCGCGCACCCCTGGGGCACCACAGCAGCCCAAGATCGCCACCACCAGCACTGTGTGCTGCACGACGTTATAGCTCAGAATCCCGGCCATGGACCCCATTTCGTAGAAGCGTCCTAGCACGATGCTTATCGCCATCCCCAGCCCAATTAGCAAGACGGCAACCACCACGGCTGCACGCCGAACCGGAGCCGGCGCGACCTGCCTCTCACCTCCGGTC
>JALGTI010000382.1 GCA_029821455.1 Candidatus Zipacnadia bacterium
ACCCGTTCTATGACCGCTGTCGCACACGGACCACAGCAAACATGCAGCAGCAGCTTGGGCTTGTAGGACCGGTCGTTCATTTGCTAATCTGCACCGCTACTCGCCAACTCTGAATTAGTCGGGGACCGATAACCTCTGCTGCGTTTCAGCATCGAAGAGGTGGATTCTGGCCAGGTCAATGCTCACTTCGATGTCGGCCCCGACAGGCGATGCCGAACTGGAAGAAAATAGCGCATTCAAGGTGTCCTGGCCGGTATTAAGCGTAAGTAGGTGCCGGTCATCCAGCATGGTCACCGCATCTACCCTAACTTCCAGACTGTCTTTCGAAATGGTCGGCTTGGGGGGAGCCGCTCGCTTGTCGAATATATCCTCGGGGCGCACACCCATCACCACGGGCCTACCCTCGAAGTCGCGCAGGGCCATCACGATATCCTCAGGCACAGTCAAGTCCACCGGCCCGAGGTCCAGGCAGACCTTGCCAGCTCGTGTCATAACAACGGCCTCGACCATATTCATATGAGGACGCCCAATAAACTTGCCCACAAAGCTGTTGGCGGGACGATCGTACAGCTCAGAGACCGTCCCCACCTGCTGAAGTCGTCCCTCCCGGAGTACCGCCACCCGATCAGCGATTTTTGTGGCTTCAGCCTCGTCCTCAGTGGTGTAAAGAACTGTAATGCCCAGCTCCCCTTGGTACTGCCCTAGCTGCTCCAGAGCCGATGAGCGATCTTCTGGCTCCAGGTTGGCCAGTGGCCCGTCCATTAGTAGGACCTCCGGTTCACTGGCAAAAGCCCGCGCCAGAGCAGTACGATATAGTTCCAAAGTGGACAACTCAGCAGTGGCTCGTTCCAACAGCGAGTCTATGTCGACCCGCCGGGCAGCGGCCTGCACCCGCTGAGAGGTCTCTTCCGCCGAAATCTGCTGCAAACGCAGCGGCACTGCGATATTCTCGAAGACAGTCACGCCCGGGGTCAGCGCGTAGTTGGAGAACAGTAGAGCAACGTGCCGCTCTTTAGCCGACAGTTCGCTGACCGGTCGGCCCCCGATCCAGATATCGCCTTCGGTGGGCTCCTCCAAACCAGCGACTAGGCGAATCATCGTGCTCTTACCACTACCGGTTGGCCCAGTAATCACAAATAACTCGCCGTCGCCGACGGTCAGATCAATGTCGGCAACGCCAACGGTATCGCCAAAGTACTTGCTGAGCCCGACAGTCTTGATATCTGCCATCTAATTCAGCGCTTTTCTTTGGTGTGCAGCATCTACTCGATAACCTGGTAGTTAGGCGCCTCTTCGGTGATGGTAATGTCATGGGGATGGCTTTCGCGCAGGCCCGCTGTGCTGATCCGGTAAAATGAAGTCTTGGTGCGCAGCTCTTCGATATTCTGCACGCCGCAGTAGCCCATACCCGACCGCAGACCGCCAACAAGCTGATGGACGACGCCCGACAGTGGCCCCTTGAACGGCACTCGGCCCTCCAGACCTTCGGGAACGACCTTGGTCCCCGCTACTTCCTCCTGGCCGTAGCGATCGCGGGCGCTGCGGCTCATCTGCATCGCCGCCAGTGAACCCATGCCGCGGTACTCTTTATAGGTGCGTCCCCGATACAGCACCGTCTCACCCGGACTCTCTTCGGTGCCGGCAAACAGTGCGCCGATCATTACTGATTCAGCTCCGGCTGCTAGTGCCTTGGTAATATCGCCGGAGAACTTGACACCACCGTCAGCAATCAGCGGTACACCGGCTTCTGCAGCGACTTCGATGGCCTCCGTTATAGCCGTCAACTGCGGGACCCCGGCACCGGTTACCACGCGCGTGGTGCAGATCGAACCGGGTCCCATGCCCACCTTCACTCCGTCAGCACCCACTGCAGTCATATCGCGGCAGCCCTCAGCGGTGCCGATGTTACCGGCAATCACATCTTTGTCCGGCCACTTCTCTTTCAACTTCTCTACCGTGTGGAGTACCCGTTCAGAATGACCATGAGCCGTGTCCACCACCAGTGCATCTACCTCCTGCTCAACAAGCGCCGCCGCTCTGTCCCAGACGTCAGCCCCAACACCAACGGCTGCCGCCACCCGTAGTCGGCCCAGATCATCTTTGCAGGCGTGGGGAAACTGCTGGATCTTCTCAATATCCTTGATAGTGATAAGCCCCAGCAGGTTCATCTCTTCATCCACCACAGGCAGCTTTTCGATGCGGTGCTCGTGGAGGATGCGTTTGGCCTCTTCCAGAGTGGTACCTTCCCTAGTGGTTATCAGATTCTTATGGGTCATTGCCACACGCACCAACTTGCTCATATCTGTCTCAAAGCGCAGGTCGCGGTTGGTGACTATGCCCAGAAGTTTGCCCTTCGCGGTGACGGGCAGCCCGGAAATGTGATAGCGACTCATCAACTGTTCAGCGTGCCCGACTGTCTGGTCGGGCCCCAGGGTGACCGGATCAATTATCATCCCGCTCTCCGAGCGCTTGACCTGATCCACCTCGCCAGCCTGGTCCTCGATACTCATATTATTATGCATAACGCCGATGCCGCCTTCGCGAGCCATCGCAATAGCCAGCCGCCCCTCGGTGACCATATCCATCGCTGCGCTGACCAGAGGAATGTTGAGGGGAATGTTGCGGGAAAATCTGGTGGTTATATCAATCTCATTAGGCAGCAGTGCCGACCTGGCCGGAATCAGCAGCACGTCGTCGAAAGAGAGCGCTTCGCCTCGGATCTTATCCGACACTCGGTTTCCTCCTTGTCACTTCAGTGCATCAAATGGCTTATGGAGG
>JALGTI010000045.1 GCA_029821455.1 Candidatus Zipacnadia bacterium
CCTTCAGGGAGGGGCGAGGGGGGAAGGTCGCGTGGCGCAGGCGTCGCCTCTATGATCCCTAGCAATATATTCCTATGGAACAGATGTTCTGTCTTTTCGGGGGCCAACTCAACATAGGAGACGCCAAGAATGGCTTACCTAAGCCATTTTTTAGGGGTGACGCTAGCGTCACCCCCCCTCTTCCCTACAGCGCAGAATCTCGGGTGGCCTGGGCCTCTCGTTACTCGTGATGAGGGATGAACTGCACCAGCGCCACACCAGGACCTTCCATAGATACCTCTGCCTCCAGGCCCATAGGCAGGTCGGCGTACTGGAGCTCGGCGGAGGCGGGGTCGAGCTTGCGCAGCCGCACCATGTGGCGCCCGGTTAGGCCCCGGGCGTTCACCTGCAACTGGCAGGGCCCATCTCCCCCGTAAGCGATGATGATATTGTTTGCCGTTGGGGTGCGGATGCCGGCCGCGAGGACCTCAGGCGACGGGTTCGAATAGTGGCACAGAACTGCGCCGCGCGGCGCCCAGTGCCGCAGCAGCCAGGCAGCATGATACAGCACCGACGGATTGACCTCCTCATCCAGCAAGCCGACGCGCTCACCACACAGCGCATGGCAGATTAGCTTGTCCTGGGTCGGAGCCGCGACCAGAGCCACAGTGGTGAGCCACGCAGCCGCGAAATAATCACGCGGCGATGAGCCCTTGGGATAGGGCACCGTGGAGTCCAACCACAGATCGCTGATAAAGATACTCTCCAGCGCGGGCTGCAGCCGGCTGGCCATACTCCGCACTTCGGGGAAGCTGGCCTGATGGGGCAGGTCGAGGGCCTGGCCCACGAACGCGCTCTCGAGGGCCTCGGTATCCATCAGCGCGCCGGTGTGGCCGGAAAAGAAGTGATAGCTGAGGAAGTCGAGCGTCTCAGCCTCCTTCAGGAGCTCCTCGATGTGATCATCCCACGCTGAAGCAAAGCCCATGCCGCCCACGTAGGCGTAGGGGCCAGGGTCGGCTTGCTTGATGGCGGCGGCAAGCTCATTGTAGGCGGCCACGGCCACCGCCATATCCTCGAAGTACTCGCTGGCGATCGGCTCTTCGAATAGCTCGTAATAGTGGCTGGTCGGCGCTCCGTATCTCACTCCGGCGATGCCGATACACGTCTCACGGAAGATGTCAAACAGCTCGGCCTTCGCGTCTGTGTCCTCCTCGGTAGCCGGCGGGCTGAGCGTTAACATCCAGCGGGCGCCGTGGGCTTCCAGCCAGTCGAGATGCCTGAACAGCCGGAGAAGCTCATACTCTCGTCGCTCGCGGTCGAAGTAGCTGCTCAGGCGCACCGCCACCACGCACGGCCCCAGCTCCTGAAGATAGCGGCCCAGACGCTGTGTGGCGGGATCCATCTCATCAATAAGCGCGGCGGCGGTCTTGTCCAGGCGAGCGCCGAGCTGAGCCAGTAACCTGGTCTGAGTCAACGCAAAGTTAATGCTGACGACCGTCTCCGCAGGGCCACTAGGCGGGAAGGGAAGTGGTGCCGGCTCGGCCACAATCTCGTCAATATAGAAGCAGCCCGCCTGCCAGGAGCCGGTTCGAGTCAGGCGCAGAGACCGCACCCAGGGCAACTGCGAGTTGTTGAGGGCCTCGCCGCTGTTGGTTCTAAAGCCAAAGAAACGTAACGAGAAGCGCTGCCACTCAGATGATTCGGCGGTTAGGGTCTGGGCATAGTCCCGGCCCCGGGGCTCGTCGAGCGGAAATGCCTTCAATTCCACGGTCAGCTTTTGGGGCGAGCCGTCACCCTTCACCCAGAAGCTAAGCTGGCTGCACTGGTTCTGGGCCCACAGGGGGCCGTCAACCTCGCGTTCGATCGCTGCCCACGCGTCGTGACCGGGCAGGAACTCAATCAGCGCCGACTGCCTGCCGCCTTCACGCGGTGCAGGCTGGGCTACGGGATAGATGCTGCACAACGCTGCCGGCTGACCGGCCGGGACGGTGCTGTCAGCAGCCTCCCAGCCTCCGACGCCAGTCTCGAAGTCCTCAACCACCACCGGATCGGCCCAGGCCCACGAGACCACGACGGCCCAAATGAAAATGGCAAGTGCGTAGCCTCTGTACATAGTCCTACGGGCCGGATGCTTCGCATTCGGCCCCTCCGAACGCCATCCCGCACCGTGCGGTTAGCCAAGCTGCTTGCAGAGCATCGCTGCGAAGTAGCCAGCCCCAAAGCCGTTGTCTATGTTGACCACCGCCACTCCACCCGCACAGGAGTTGAGCATCGTCAATAGCGGCGCGATGCCGCCAAGATTCGCCCCGTAGCCTACGCTGGTCGGCACCGCCACCACCGGCTTGTCCACCAGGCCGCCTACCACGCTGGCCAGCGCTCCTTCCATCCCTGCTACTACTACAAGAACAGCCGCCGCGTCCAGAAGTTCCTGATGGCCTAACAAGCGGTGGAGGCCGGACACGCCCACATCATACAGCCGCTCCACCCGCGCACCAATGGCAGCCGCTGTCACAGCTGCCTCCTCGGCAACCGGGATATCGGAAGTCCCCGCCGATATGACCAGCGCGATGCTCGCGGACTGGCTCGGCGGCTCACCAATCTGAATGATACGTGCCTCCTCGTGATAGACAGCCTCGGGGATGAGCGCCTGGATACAGGCGAAGATGTCCGCGGTGGCACGAGTGGCCAGGATCACATCGGCACTCTTGTGCAAGGATTGCACGATGCCCTCGATCTGCTCACAGGTCTTACCCTGACACAGCACCACTTCCGGGAAGCCCTGGCGGAGGGCCCGATGGTGGTCCACCTTAGCGTAGCCGAGGTCCTCAAAGGGGAGGTTGCGCAGGCGCGCGCAGGCTTGCTCGATATCGAGCTGGCCACTTGCTACCTCCTCCAGCAATTCCCTGAGGCGTCGTTCGTCCATATTCTTTGCTTGGTAACAGTCTTTCCCGACCAACCCAACAGATACCCTGCGAAAGGGCCACTAAGTGCTGATAAGCTCAGTAGTCCCTGAGCTTCTCGAATTCATCCAGCATCGCCATAAAGTTGTCATATTTCGTACCCCAGGCGATACTCTGACTGGAGCCAAAGATGAACCCGCCCCCCGGTTTGGCGGTCTCCATAGCGTGACGGACCTCCGACCGCACGTCCTCAGGGGTGCCGGAAACCAGCTTATCAACATCCACACCCCCCCAACCGGCGATCCGATTGCCGGACATCTGCTTGACCGTTACGGGATCCATCCCTGCCTGCGGCTGCAGCGATTGCTCACAGTCAATGCCAGCCTCGACGAACTGGTCAATGATGGGGCGATTATCACCACAGGAATGCTGTACAAAGTCCAGGCCGTGGGCGTGAGCGCTCTCGACATTGAACTTGATGGCTGGTAAGAAGAGCCGCCGGATAAGAGGCGGCGAGACAAACGTACCAGTCGTATGCCCAAAGTCGCACCCATTTATGACCCCATGCCAGCCCTGGTTGTGCCACCACTCCTGTTGTTTGCGGGCACGGGCAATACCGCCTTGGACCGCACGCTCGACCACTGCGGGTTGGTCAGCTATCTCAAACAGTCCGCGCGTCCAGCCGCCTAGCAGGACCTGCTCCGGAGCCATTGGGAAGTACCCAAGGAGATACTTGTGAGCCGGCAGCTTCGGCTGTACAGCCTCAATAACCTCGAAGATACTTTCGTCCTCGGGTTCGACCTCCGGGTCCAGGTCGAAATCTTCCAGCGTGAACTCCTGCTCCCAGATATGGGGATCGTGCACGCACGCGATCTCATTGGCGATCTCTGAGAGCCTATAGATACGCCCGGCCTTATCCTCCCAAACACCATCGGCGATCTTCTTCGGCGCCTCGGGCTGGTAGCCCTTGGGCGGCACCAAGGCCAGTTTAGCCAGGCAGATGATGTCGTAAATATCGAGTTTTTGGAACAGCTCAGGAATGTCCTCAATCAGGCTCGCAACAACCTCATCGCGGCGGCCTTCCCAATAGGCTATTTGCGTCCTGGGTTTGTCACGCAGAAAGGTCTTATGCCCGATTACCTTCGAGACAATATCGCAGTCAATCACATACTCGCCGCACGGGACCTTATCGGGTTCCTCGAAGCAGAGAGTCTTCTTCACCCGCTCAATTGAGTCCACGCAATGCTCTCCTTAGCCATATAGTGGCAACTCCACCGGCTGCCCCCGCTCAGCCGAGAGGTGAGCGGCCACCGCCACCATCGTATTCTGGACGCCCTCCGTGCCCGGTATAGTGACCGGGGTGTCGTTAGCCACCGCCTCGATAAACTCGCGTACCTCGCGCTGCACACCGGGCTCATAGCCAGCGCCACTTTCCTCGTAGCTCACCTGTGTTGGCTCGGACTCGCCCTTCTTTAGATAGGTGACCACACTGGTCTTGTTGTCGTAGTAGATGGTGCCCTCGGTCAGAAGTATCTTGCCATCGTAAGTACCCAGGACGGCACTGTGGCCGGCCAGCAGGCAGCCCTTCGTGCCATTCTCAAACTCCATCAGGACGTATGCGGTGTCCTCATAGTCTATGCCCTCGGCCATGTAATGGTCCAATGAGCCGTACACCCGGCTGACATTGCTGTCCAAGACGGTGCGCATATAGTCAATTTCATGGGCGGAGTACTCAAACAGCGGTCCGCCGCACTTCTTCAGATTCTCGCGCCAGGTCCCCTCAAAGCTCGTGCCTCTCCACGAGCCACCGATGCGGGTAGTCTGGATGCAGAACGGTTCGCCAAGCTCGCCGCTGCGGACGAGGTCCCACATATAGACATAGGGCGCAATGTAGCGCAGCACCTGTCCGACCATCAGCTTGACACCGGCCTGCTCTGCCGTTGTCACCATCTGCCCGGCGTCCTCCACCGTGAGGGCAAACGGCTTTTCGCAAAATACGTGCTTGCCGGCCCTGGCGGCCTGAATGGTGAGCGGGGCATGCAGGAAGTTAGGGGCGGCGACGAATATGGCATTTACATCGTCTCGGGCGACTACTTCATTGCTGTCCGCTGAATACTCACAGCCCAACTCCTCGGCCAGCTTACTGGCCCGTTCCACATCGGGATCAGCTACGCACTTGACGGTGCATAACTCCAACGAGGCCGCGGCGCGGATAAGGGAAGCTCCCATCCCGCCACAGCCCAACAAAGCAGCATTAACCTGTGTCATCGCAGCTAAGCCATCTCCTTTTGCTGGTGAATTCATTGCCGCTGAATGCGACGGTGCATTGCACTTGGCTTGTTACTCGCCGGCCTGGGATTGCTGTGCGGATTGCTGCTGCGCTCGGCGGCGCACCAAGACGTTAACTGATGTGTCGCCGGACATAAGGAACGGTTCCCAGCCCTCGCTCACCATATGAGCGAGACGCTCATTCATATGCGTTATGTTCCCGCCAGCCGGAAGTTGAACGACGCGATATTCATATTGCTCCATCTAAGATTCTCCTCTGTGATCGGGGATCCTCAACTCTGTCTCGTAACAGTCCAGGCCCTCGGTTACTAACCGCTTATTCGCCGCAGCGGTGAGAAGTCCTTCTCCTGGTCGTGCTAGTAAGATGTCACAAGATGCCTACGCCCCCGCAACAACGGTCGGCGCTGGCGCCGCCGGGCTTTACTATCCGGTCAGCGGGCCCGATGAGAACACGAGAGACGCGGAGGGAGCGCCATCACCGGAGTGATGTTGATGACGCTAGCTCAGGATCGGCCCTCTGCCGAGATTGACCGCACCGACCAATTAGCTACTGATGTATCTGACCAGCTCTGTCGCGCCACTGAGCCGCTTGATTTGCTGAGACACGCATATCCCCAGGCGCGCGAAGCAGGCGCGGCCTGGATGGCAAGCACTATTATGGACTTGCCCGCCCCGCGCATTTGGATGTACGGGACACAGCCTCTAACAGTCCAGGCCCTCGAACGGTGTACCGAGGAGCTCGTTCGTATCGCCAACCTGACCAGATACAACCACACGAATGTGCCGGCGACTATCCTGCAACCCAGCTACGAGTGTGGCTGGGTCGAACCGGACCTCGAGCCTGTGGAGCTGGGCTTCGGGCAGCATCAGGACTACTGCATCTGGGCGACAGACCTGCCGCGGACGATCATTCGGATGGTTGGCGACCCGTCGAGGCTGGTGGACTGGTCTGCACTGGAGAGCATTGCCCGGCTGGTGGGGCTTCATGCCGCGGTCATGGTTGTGACGAGAGAGGAGACGTACATCCATCCCCCACATACGCACGGCATTTGCGACCCGGAGTATCTCCTTGAGCTGTTAGAATTGGAGAACACGCGGGCACTGCAGAGGCTGCCCGAACTGTCGGTACTGCTGATCCAGGTTGAGCTGGGTGCGGGACCGCCCGGACCCTCGCTGTGGGAGGAGGTTCAGGCACTGCTGGTCTCGACTCTGCGTGAAGATGATTACCTCTCTATGTTAGGGGCGGGAACTTATGCGGTCGTTATGCCCCGCACCGGCTCCAGAGGTGCGCTGATATGCGCCGACCGCTTGACAAGAGTAGTCGAGGAATTCTCCCACACCCGGAATGTCGAACTCAAGACATATACCGGCGTCAGCAGTTGGGACAGAAGCCACAGCGGCGCCCAAATGTTGTGGGAGGCCGGCCGGGCCCTTAAGCAAGCCAGGCGAAATGGCAGTGGCTCCCCGTTCCTGTACATGTAGCCGGCATCATTCACAAATCCGGACAGCGAAAAGAAGCAGGGGGGATGGATCCGCTGCGTCCGCTAAGTCATTCACCTATCGCATTGAGTATGTCTGTCCATGTTCGAGGCCACTGTGTAACAGCCCGTCCCTGGAGGCGATTACGTATCGCGCGAACCATTCGTCCATTTGCGCCTTAAGCTCCGCCGTCAGATCTTCATAATCCCCATCGCCTGCCAGATTGTTGCGCTCATCGGGGTCTTCAACGAGATTAAAGAGTTCGTTGGGGCCATAAGAGTGCCTGTACACATATTTCCACTCTTCGGTGCGAATCATACGCACAGGGCCGTACTCATCAAATATCACCACCGGCTCATTGTCTGCCATCGCCTCGCCACGTAGCAGAGGCAGGAAGCTTTTCCCAGGCAGGTTCCCATCATCCGGCCCCGCAAGATCGAGGTAGCCGAGCAAAGTCGGCGTGACATCGTAGGCACTGACCATTGCGCTTTCAACCCGTCCCTCCGGCATCGTTCCGGGATGGCTGAAGATGGCCGGCACTTTGATTGAGTTTTCATACATATTGCGCGGATTGGTACCATTGCCTTTGCCCCAGAATCCATGATGCCCGCAGGAGAAGCCGTTGTCACTCATAAACACGACCAAGGTATTTTCTCGGAGTCCCAGTTCTTCCAGCCTGTCCAGGATCCGCCCGAGGTTGGCATCCATCGCCGTTACCGCCGCAAAGTAGCCCTTCAGAGACTCCCTGTTGCCCAGATGCTCGAGCATGGGAGGATATGCCCATGGATGCCTGGGTTCCTGTGGACATGACTCGAACGGGCAATCATCGTATGAGTCCACGATATCCTGCGGATGGCCGGTCCAGGGGCTGTGTGGGGCGGTGTAGTGAACACTCAGATAGAACGGGTAACCACCGTCGGTGTAGCGGTCCAGAAGGCGCAGAGCTTCGTCGGTAATGACGTCTGTGATATAGCCCGATTCATCAACGAGCTGCCCGTTGCGCACCATCGGCGCGTCGGTGTAGGGGCCGCCTCCGCGTTGGTGTACAAACCAGTCGCTGAATCCGTGCTGGGGTATCTGACTGTCCCCGAGGTGCCATTTGCCGCTGATCCCACACGTCCAGCCCGCCCTGGCCATTATGTCGGTATAGGCCAGCTCGCCCTCCAGGTATCGTATCGCGTCGGGACCGACATTACCCTCCTTAATCCAGTCGTGCACTCCGTGTTGTGATGGTATCCTGCCAGTGAGCAACGTCGCGCGACTGGGCGAGCAGACAGGGGTAGCCACGAAGAAGTTCTCCATGCGAATGCCTGTGGCGGCCAACCGATCCAGGTTCGGCGTGCGGATCTCAGGGTTCCCATAGCATCCTGCCGCCCAGACGCCCTGGTCATCTGTCAAGACAAAGACCACGTTCGTTTTCACCAGCTCTCCCTCTCTCCGTCGTCTGATCTTCACTTGGATGTGCGCACTTTCCTCAACAAGCCGCCAGCGCTACTCAAGTGCATCGCGAATGCAATTCAACATCCCACCAGCCAGGACTATCTGCCGCTGCCGCTCCGACAGCACCGGTGTGGCCGTGCACGCCTCGCCTGAGCGCAAATTCTCCCCCTTCAGCGTCTCGCCTGCCGCCACTGCCTGGCGGATGCCCTCAAATCTCAACACGTCGCCTTCGCTCAGGCTCTCATACGTGTATTCATCTATCTCCAGGGGCAGGATGCCGAAGTTGACGAGGTTAGCCTGGTGAATTCGGGCAAAGGACTGAGCTAGCACGGCGCGCACACCCAGATACATCGGCGCGAGGGCAGCGTGCTCACGGCTGGAGCCCTGGCCGTAGTTGCTGCCGCCGACGATGAATCCGCCCTCACTCTCCAGGGCACGCTCAGCGAAGTCAGGGTCCACCTGCGCGAAGACGTGGCGGCTGAGGGCAGGGATGTTGCTGCGCAGAGGCAGGATGTTGGCCCCCGCTGGCATAATATCGTCAGTCGTGATATTGTCGCCGACCTTCAGCAGCACCTCAAGCTCCAGAGTGTCGGGCAATGCATCAGCCTGGGGCAGCGGCTTGATATTGGGGCCACGGACGACCTCAACCTCGCTGCCATCCTCAGGCGGCAGAATAACCATACCGTCGTCTACCTCGAAGCGGTCCGGCAGCGCAATGGCCGGCGGGTTGCCGAAGTCGCGAGGGTCAGTGATCTGCCCGGTGAGGGCGGCCGCCACGCAGACCTCGGGGCTGGCCAGATAGACCTGCGCGCTGGGAGTGCCGCTGCGTCCGGGGAAGTTGCGGTTGAACGAGCGCAGAGAGACCGCGTTGGTGGCCGGTGCTTGGCCCATTCCAATGCACGGCCCGCAGGCCGTCTCCAGGATGCGCGCCCCAGCCGCAACCATAGCAGCCAGAGCACCGTTGGCCGCAATCATCCGCAGCACCTGGCGTGAGCCCGGTGAGATGGTCAGGCTCACGTCAGGGTGGACGGTGCGCCCCTTGAGCATCGCCGCGACCGTCAGCATATCCTGCAATGAAGAATTGGTGCAGCTTCCGATGCAGACCTGGTGGACCGGGGTCCCAGCGAGTTCAGCGACGGGTGCTACTGCATCCGGGCTGTGTGGCTGAGCGATAAGGGGCTCAAGCGAGGCCAGATCAAGCTCGATGACCTGCTCATATTCAGCCTCTTCGTCGGCGGAAAGCTCGGCCCACACCTCCTCGCGCCCCTGCGCCTCCAGAAACTGGCGGGTGCGTTCATCACTGGGGAAGACTGAAGAGGTAGCTCCCAGCTCGGCCCCCATGTTCGTGATAGTGGCCCGCTCAGGCACCGACAGGGTCGCAACCCCGGGCCCCAAGTACTCAATGACCTTGCCCACGCCACCACGCACCGACAACTGCCGCAGCAACTCCAGGATCACGTCCTTGGCCGCCACCCAGGGGCCAAATTTGCCGGTCAGGCGTACGCCGAGCACCTGCGGAGTCAGCAGGTAAAAGGGCTGTCCCGCCATTGCCGCCGCAACCTCCAGTCCCCCGGCTCCGATCGCGACCATCCCCAGTCCGCCGGCGGTGGGCGTGTGGCTGTCCGAGCCAAGCAGCGTCTTGCCCGGAGCGCCAAAGCGTTCCAGGTGCACCTGGTGGCAGATGCCATTGCCGGGCCGCGAGAACAGGATGCCATACTTGGCGGCGATGCTTTGCAGGAACCGGTGGTCGTCGGCGTTCTCAAAGCCGGTCTGTAGCGTGTTGTGGTCAACATAGCTGACGGACAGTTCGGTGCGGACCCGTGGAATGCCGAGGACCTCGAACTGCAGGCAGGCAAGTGTCCCGGTCGCATCCTGGGTCAGGGTCTGGTCAATGCGGATGGCGATCTCCTGCCCCGGCTCCAGGTCACCGGCAACGAGGCGTGAGCGCAAAACCTTTTCAGCAATCGTACCTTTCAACGTCGTCCTCCATTGCTTCAATCTGGGTATAGGCTATCGGATTTGACCCACGCCGTCAATATCACTGCAACAGGGGATTGCAGGAGATTGGCAACAGCGGGCAGAATGTAACAGGCACCAACCGGCTGTAGTTGAGTAGGCGTATGATAGGATGATGGAACAATGGCTAGTGCTGCAAGCAGGCAAGGACTAAGGGTTGTCTTCCCACGTCAGCGCGAAGTAGCGGTGGAACAGTACGAGGCGCAAGCACCTGGCGAAGGCCAACTGCTGGTGCGGACACTGGCGACCACCATCAGCACCGGCACTGAGCTGACCATCCTCAGTGGCGAGTTCCCGCCCGAAAGTAGGTGGGCAGACTATGCCAGGTATCCCTTCGTGGCCGGCTACTCGAACTGCGGTGAGATCATCGAGATTGGGCCCGGCGCGGAGGGGTACGCTGTGGGCGAGAGGGTGGTATCGTACGCGCCGCACGCCGAGTATGCCCTGCTGACGCCTGAAGACGTCTTTGGGCGCGTGCCAGATGAGGTGAGTGACGAAGAAGCCAGCACCTTCACCCTTGGCCTAATCGCCCTCAATGGTATCAGGCGGGCACAACTGCAGCTCGGAGAGAGCGTGGTGGTGTATGGCCTCGGACTGCTTGGCCTGCTGACGGCTCAACTCGCGCGGCTCAACGGCTGTCGCCCCCTAATCGGAGTTGACCTGTCTGAGCAGCGCAGGGCGTGGGCCAGGGAGCTGGGTGCCGATGTCGTGGTGGACGGCACAGAGAACGTGCCCGAGGCCGTAAGCAAGGCTACAGACGAGGGGATGGCAGATGTTCTGTTTGAAGTGACCGGCAAGCCGGCGATCATCGAGAGCGAGTTTCGCGTGTTGCGCAGATTCGGGCGGGCAGTCATTCTCTCCAGCCCACGCGGGCCCAGCAGCTTTGATTTCCACGACTTCTGCAACTCGCCGAGTATCACGATTATCGGAGCGCATAACGGCTCGACGGTGCAGTGCGAGACCGTCCACAGCCAGTGGACGTGGCCACGGCACTGCCAACTGTATATGAGGCTGATGGCAAGCGGCGAACTGCGAGTCAAGGAGATGATATCGCACCGCTTCGCCCCGGCAGAAGCGCCGGAAGTTTATCGTTGGCTGCTGGAGGATCGCAGCGGGGCGGGATTTGTGGTCTTCAACTGGGCGCAATAGGAGGCCACGTGCTTTCGACAGGCAAGGATGCCTGCCTTCGCGGGCCATAGCCCGCTTCCGGCCTTCGTAGCCGTTGCCACTACGGCGGAGTAGGCACGGCGGGCGAAGGCCTGTCGTACCGAACTGAGTAGAGGTTGTGCAAATGCGAGGCACGATAGCACAAGGGCTGAGTATTAGAAGGAGTAGAGTTGCAGAAATGAAAGAGGTCTATCAGGTTATCTCGACGGGTGTAGGAGCAATCCTGGGTCTGGTCGCTGGTCTTGGCGTTTTCATGGCGATCTTCCCGATGGTTGGGCAGACGGTTGGCAAGGGAGGCATGGCGTCTGTGGTGGCGGCTATCGGATTGTGCGGCGGAGGCATGGTCCTCGGGGGCTATGTGGCACTGGCCATCAGGATGAGAATAGACAAGGCGCGCCGCAAGAAGAAAGCCGCGGAGAAGAAGGCACGGCGGAAGAAGAGATAGGCGGGTGAGGCCGTCGTTGATAACAGGGGCTCGAAGACTACTAATCATCGGGATATGCACGTGGCTGGCCAGCGCTTGTATTCAGGTGGGGGCTGAACTTGATGCCGCCCAAGTCCAGCGCATCTCTGCGGTCATCCTGGAGCGGATCGCCAGCTATGAGGCATTTGTGGACGAACTGAGGCTCCAGCACGTGCCCCAGCGATTTGAGGGCCGCGTGCAGGCAATGATACTGGTTGATGAACTGGGGGCACGTCTGGAGCAGCTTTCGCGGCAAGCAGGCGGTATGCAGGACGCCAGTGGTGTGGCGCTGCTGGAGGCCGAAGTCGAGAGCTTCGATGAGCAACTCCTGTCCGCACGCCAGCAGACACGTCGTGTCGCCATCTGCGGACTGCGCCGCTGGCAAGGCGCAAAGCGCCCGACCTGGGGCGTGGCTCAGGGCGAGGCAGGCGAGCCGGTATATCCGCCGGTCAGCCAGTTCGCCGGCAAGGTGGCGCCAGTTCTGGAGCTGACGGCCGCGCCGGGTGAGACGGCACAGCGCCAGGTAGTGGTCATCAGCTTGAAAGACAGCCTCCAATCTGTTACGGTGCGGGTCAAGGGGCCGCTGAAAGGGCCTGCGGGGAAGCTCCCGTCTGAGATTGTACAAGTACTCCCTGTCATCTGGAGTCTGCCTGACGAAGAAAGCGATGGCCCGACCGTCAGCGCACTGGAACCGGGGCCTGTGGATGTGCCGTACGATGTTGCGCAGCCGTTTATGGTCACAGTGGAAGTGCCTGCAGACTCCGCCCCTGGTTTGTATAGAACGCGCCTGGTATTCCAGGCAACCGGCCGGGAGAAAGTGTCTCTGAGGCTGGAACTTGAGGTGAGCAAATGATGAAGATGCACCTAAGTCTTCGTACAGCTCTTGTGACTGGGATGATGTTGGCCGCGTTTTTCCTGCTTATCAGCAGTGCCGGGGCCGTGACGTTGGTCGAAAACGGCCACCCAGCCGCGACAATTGTGCTACCGAGTCAGCCAACGGATATTGAGCAGAGAGCCGCCGGGGAGCTGCAGAAGTACCTGGAGATGATGAGTGGGGCACGGCTACCCATAAAGAGCGTGGACGCAACACTGAAAGCGGGTGACCTTGTATTCATTGGCCGTCAGACGGGCACTTTGAGTTACCTGGGCCACTGCCTCAACGAAGAACGTCTCGGGTACGACGGCGTCGCTCTCAAGAGCTCCCCTCACGCGCTCCTAATCCTAGGCCACAAGGGGAACGGCCAGCTCTTTGCGGTCTATGAACTGCTCAAGCGATTGGGCTGCCGTTTCTATCTGCCGCATCCTGATGGCGAAGTCGTGCCTCAGCGAAGCACCATCAAGGTGGAAAACCTGAGTTATATCCACAAGCCCGATTTCATCCACCGGGTGCACTGGAACAATGGCAATGTGAACCCCACGCTGGTCCACCCGGAATGGTATGCGGACTGGGCGGCCAAGAACTACCAGGGCGGGGTCAGGATAATGCACGGCCACAACTATCATGGCTTCTGCCCGGCCGCGCAGTACTTCGAGACCCACCCGGAGTACTTCCCGCTGCTGCCAGGACCTGAGGGTGAGATGGAGCGTTCAGCGAGCGGCCAGTTGTGCCTCTCCAACCCCGACGTGGTGAACCTGGCCGCCGAAGCGGCGATCCGCACGTTCGATGCAGACCCCAATCTGTTGTCTTATTCCCTGAGTCCCAATGACACGAGTGGCTGGTGTGAGTGCGCTCAGTGCAAGGCGATGGACAGCCCCGATCCAGAGGTAGGCCTGGCCTGGCGGGTGCTGAAGTTCAACAACCAGGTTGCCGAGCGGGTGGCGCAAAAGCACCCGGATAAGCTGGTGTTCTATTACGGGGAGTATGGCAATATGCCCGGCCCGCCGGTGGGGATGGAGGCCCATCCAAATGTCATCGCGGGCATTGTCAACTTCTACGATCTGATGCACGACATCAACGACCCAAACAGCGCGCAGAACATCGAATATCGCAAGCGGCTGCAGCAGTGGGCCGAGATCGCGCGCCAACTGTTCGTGTACGAGTGGTACACGTACAGTATGCTGCCATCGCCACAGGTATATGTTGTCGGCCCGCGTATTCGCTACTACCGCGACCTGGGAGTGATCGGGTACAGCGGCGAGGTACTCAACCGCTCGCCTGACAATGACCTGTCTATGTATATCGCTAGCCAGATGCTGTGGGACGCCGACCAGGACCCCGAGGCGATCCTGGACGAGTTCTTCGATCTGTACTTTGTCGAGGCGGCTGAGCAGATGCGAGAATACTACGACATCCTGCACGAGACGAGCTACTATTCAGACTACCATGGTGTCCGGGCGCTCGACAGTGCGTGGACGGCAGAGCGGATCAAACGCCTCTACGCGCAACTGGAAAGGGCATTTGCCGCCTCAGAGCAGGAGATCGTACGCAGGCGGCTGTGGCGCGAGCAGAAGTGCTTGGCGGCTGTGGACCGCGTCGCGACGGCCTATCGCTGCGCTGACCTGTGGGCGCTTGGAGACAAGGAGGCCCGGGACCGGGGCCGGCGGGCAGTTGCGGCGGCTGTCGCCTACCTGGACAAGCTAGCGGACGAAGACATCGTGGCAGACACCTACATCAGAGAGAACGTGCGGCGTCTGCAGCGGAGATTGGCCAGATGCCGGAGGTATGGAAGTTCAAGCTGGATCCGAAAAAAGTAGGAACGAAGGAGCGGTGGTATGCGCCTGACCTGGACGATACCACCTGGGACGACATCCGCATCAAGGAGTTCTGGGAGGCGCAGGGGTACGACTACGACGGCGTCGCATGGTATCGGGTGAGGCTGCAAGTGCCAGAAAGCGCGGCGGGCCGGAGGG
>JALGTI010000383.1 GCA_029821455.1 Candidatus Zipacnadia bacterium
CCAGGAACACCAGCACCTGCCCAATGACCATCTCTTTCGCGAAGATATTGCCGAAGAGACGAAAGCTTAGCGACAGGATGCGCGCCAACTCGCCGACAAGATGGATGAGCGCCATGAGCGGCCATATCAGCCAAGGGCCGTCCACGAAATGCTCCAGATAGCGCCACCCCTTGGCTCTGACCCCGCAAATCCCGGCCCCGATCACCGCCACAAGTGCCAGGGCCAGCGTCATATTGAGCCCCGCGGCGGGCGAGGCAAAGCCCGGCACCAGGCCAGTCAGGTTCATGATCAGAATGTAAGCAAATAGCGTGCCAATCAACGGCGCATAGCGCTCGCCACCCGGGCCGATGATCTGGCGGCAGAAGCTGACGCTCAGGCTGTAAGCCCACTCGCCCAGCGTCTGCCAGCCCGATGCCGGCACTCGCTGCATCCGACGTGTACCCAACCACGCCATGAACACCACCAGGCCCAAGACGAGCCACGCAGTGACGACCTCCAGGGGCAAGTAAGGCTGGAGCCATTCCGGCTCCAGGTTGACCAACACATTTACCCAACTACCAGCATGCTCTTCCACGTTGTCTGATCAAGTTCTCTCTTCGAACTCAGTAATCCTTTGGGTCCTGCTTGTGAGCGCTGGCCACCCTCGCACCCATAATGGCCATTGTTGCCAGCGGTATACTGTAACCGGCCGCGATGCCCGGGGGACTAGTATGGGTCACTACTACCAGGACATACAACGCGCCAATGCCCACCACATACTTGGCGATCTGAACAGCCACCAGGCTCTTCATAGAGCAACCAGTTTCGCCCTGTGGCTGCGCTCGGCTGACCAGCGCGCTGCCCAGCACAACGGTGCCGTGGATCATGACCAGCCCAATCAGCGCTCCCGCCACAAGCCCGAGTGCGAAGTCCCTCAGCCCACCAGCCACCAGCCCGCCCGCCGCCACACCGACGATTATGCCGGCAACAAGATAGCTGCGGGCAAAGAACCGGGATTGTAGGTGGTCAGTCATCGGAATCTGAGGACCGGTTAATCTCACGAAACAATTGACGAAAGCCGGCAGCGCTACCCAGCAGCACACCCAAGATCGTCAACCAGGGCTCCGTTCCCAGGTAGTCGTCCAGATACAGCCCACCCACTGCGCCAATCCCCACGGCGATTGCCAAGGCCAGACCCACGGTGGACAGGCGCAACTGGCTGCCCCACTTTGAACCCGGTCCGCGTCCCATCAGTGCCGCCTCTGCACGAAAAGATACTCGGTTGCCCAAAGAATGTCAAGGTCAGCGGCGGGCAGCGCACTGTATCTGGTATAGCCAAGCCATCGTGTGTCAGGCTGCAGAAGCTTCGTCTGCCTTGCTCATAACCGACCACAGCACGATTTGGGCCAGCCCAGCAATGATCATAACACCCGCGGCCAAGGCAAAGGCGGCCGGCAACTGGCCGTAATGACCAGCCACCAACCCGCCCAACAATGGCCCAGCCACTTGCCCCGCTCCCACAGCAACCTCGTGATGGCGCATACTGGCGATGCGGCGATGCTCAGGCTGATGCAGTCCGTAGAACTGACTGGACACGAAGGAAATCCCCCCACAGACTCCAACCAGGGAGAAGCCCAGTAGGAACTGCCAGGGCTCCTGGGCCGATGTCGCCAGCACCATCCCCACAACGCCGGCCGGCACCGCCAGCCATAGCTTCCTAGAGCGGTACTGCCAGCGGCCGGTGGTCACAGTCAGCGCAAATACGACCATGGCGCTCAAGTAGGGCACACCAACAGCCCAACCGACCAGGGCACTGGAGTAGCCCAGAGCTTCACCAACCTTGGGAAACAAGGCTCGAACCATGGCGGTGCAGAAGAAACTGGCAAAGACACCGACGCGGCCAGCAATGCGCAGCCGCCGCCCCAGCGCAGGACGCGCCAGTGCGGTGGGCTGGTCAGGGGGGTGTTCACCACCTCGGCTAGCACCGCCCGGGGTAACTTGCAATAATACTAGTATCAATAGGCCCGCAGCAACTGAACAGTATAACGAGGCCTGTCCCACCCAGTCCCACAACGCGCCAGCTATGACGAATCCACCCAGCAGGCCGCTTGTCCAGGAGACGTTGAACATACCCAGCGTCCGTCCCAGTCCTCGCGCCTGGCCCGAACTCAAATCGGCCACCCATACCATTAGGGAGGGCCAAAACAACGCCATAATCGCGCCACTGGCCATTGCCAATCCCAGCAGTAGCTCTATCCGACCAGCCTGCGCTATTGCCAGCCAAACTACAATCATCAACGCAGCCGCCAGGCGAGTGGTGCGCCGGGGGCCAAAGCGATCTGCCACCATCCCACTACCCAAACACGATATGATATAAGCAGCCCCGCCCACAGCACCCAACAGCCCCAGCACAGCGGGGCCGGCTCCCAAGGCCACGCCTGTGAACTGCACAGCCAGCATGGCACAGCCGTTCGCCATATCCATAACAAAGGCCGAGCCGACCAGCCGGTGACTGGGTGCCTGGATGCGTTGCCACACCTATGACCACCCCATAGTAGCCCGCACGGTTGTTGGTAATACCGTCTGCTCACCAGCTATGCTGGTCCGGAGGCAGATTGATGCAGCAGTCGGCACAATTTCAACTCCTAACAGCGACGGCAACGGTTATGTTGCCAGCGGTGACAACTTGCCCCCTGAGCCTTCGCAACATAGACGCGTAAAAGAGCCGTGGATACCTCCACGGCTCACTTGCTAGCCGAGATCGCTGGCAGCGAATCCTAGC
>JALGTI010000046.1 GCA_029821455.1 Candidatus Zipacnadia bacterium
GAGTTGGGCGTGCAGATTGCCGATGCGCTCGGTTACGCCCACACCCAAAGCATCATCCACCGCGACATCAAGCCCGCCAATATCATAATTGACCAGCACGGCCGGCCGGTGATCACAGACTTCGGAATTGCCAAAGTCGGCGAATGCACTGGTTTGACTGCTACAGGATCCAGTATCGGCACTCCTGAGTACATGTCCCCGGAACAGGCCAAAGGCAACCCAGTGGATGGGCGCTGTGATGTTTACTCACTTGGTGTGGTGCTCTATCATATGGTGAGTGGCCAGGTGCCGTTCACCGCCACTACTCCGATAGCTACTGCGATGAAGCACGTCAACGACATGCCGCGCGATCCTCGGGAATTGCGGTCGGAGTGCCCGGAGTGGCTTGCCAGTATCATTCTACGAGCGCTGGCCAAAGAGCCTGTCGAGCGTTTTGGCACAGCGCAGGAGATGGCCGCCGCGCTGCGTGCTCGTGCTCCTCAGCCGGTGCCGAATGGGACGACACACGTATCCACCAGCGCCCATCCATCGGGTGCGCGAGACGGCCAGACACCTCCAGCGTCGCCGACGGTTCAGCCGGGGCCGGCGGTTTCTCAAGCGCCGTGGTCAAAGCAGGTGCAGGCGATCGTTGCCGTGGTCGCGGCAATCGGAATACTGCTCGGGCTGATGGGCGCGGTCGTAATCGTCAAGTTGTGGACCGGTTCGTCGGGGTCTGCCATAGACTCCGTTCCTGTGCCGGCTTCGAGGCCGGATATAGGTGTCCCTGAAGCAATGCCTACTCATCAGGCCCATGAACCTGTAGCAATGGTACCTAATGTCACGGGGGGTCCGCTCGACGACGCAAAGAACGTTCTCCAGGCGGCCGGGTTCGAGATGCGAATCGAAGACAAGCGACCGGATGAGACCATCCCCGATGGGCGTGTCATATCTCAATATCCCGACCCCAGAGAGAAACTTCCCCTCGGCCAGACAGTGTCTGTTGCTCTGAGTACCGGCCCGCCTGTGATAGCACGCGTGCCTAACGTCTTCGGATTGACGGGAGCTGAAGCCGAGACACGGCTGAGATCCGCAGGAGGCTTCAATGTCATCTACAATCCTGCGCGCTACCACGATCACTACGAGGCGGGCCGTATCATCTCCCAACATCCACCGCCTGGCACTGAGCAGGAACCCGGCGATGCGGTGTACCTCGTGGTGAGCAAAGGCGCCGCGCCACCTCCTGAACCGGAGCCGGAACCAACGCCTACGCCACAGCTAGTAGTTGGCAAATGGCAGCGTGTCGAGTTGAACGGTAAGCGGACCTCGACCGGCCAGTTCGAGTTCTACGCAGATGGTTCGGCGGTGTACCGCGAAGGTAGCAGACGCGAGTCTCACGAATGGCAGACCTACTCAGGCTCGCGAGGCGATGTCTTGCAATTCACAAGCACGGGAAACGAATACTACGTTTCCTTTCAGAACAATGGCAATAGAATGACCTTGCGAGTAAAGAAGTCCTCTCAGAAAATGTCCGTCACCGTTCTCGAAAGGCGATAGTGCATGAGGGACAATTCATCGCGTGTGGCTATGTCGAACAGTGGCAGCGGCTCCGGACATTTGTCACATTCCATCCTGCATGGAGAAGAGCAATATGCGACATGATGACTCAGACCAGTCACAGGGCGCCCCGGACAAGCTGGCGGCGCGGCAGGACCTCGGTCCCCCGCGGCGGCGGCTGATCCTCGTGGCCGTTTTGACCGCAGCGTTTGTTATCGGCCTCTTTGGTGGGACGCGGCTGTTGCCGCGCCCAACGCAGCCTGGGGCAGAGCCGCCAAGCACAACTGATCGGCCGATAGTTGCAGAGAAGGCTCTGAGTGCCGTGCCGGGTGAGGACTTGCCCGTGCCCCAGGGGACGTGGCCTCGCTCTAGTACTCGGGCAGCGGATCCTGGAGCCGCTGTGCCGCAGCCGTCGGCCGAGAATGACCGTCGGCCCTCCGATCAGAAAGCTGCAGACGCCTCCTCGCCACCCAAATCGGAGGGTACGCCCGAGAAGACCAGGAAAGCGCCGTCAGCCGATGCAACCGCCCCCTATACTCAGCCCACCTCCGCGACCAAGCCAGACTCTGCCGTCCCTTCTGGCCCTGGTGGCGCGGGGAGGCCATCGGTGGCATATCCTCCTTCGGCCCTGGATGTCGTGGGGGGCCACGCGAGCTGGCAGGTGCTGAAACGCGTCCCAAGCCAGAAGCATCTGGCTAGTTTGACTATTGATCTGGGCGATACGGCCACACGCGACTCAGTGCAAGCGATAATCCACTGGCTGGACACCAAGGGTATCCGCTGCACGTGGTTTGTCACTGGGTGGTTCGTTGAGAATTTCCCTGACCTGGTTGCTGAGATGTACGGCAGGGGTGATGACCTAGGCAATCACACCGACACCCATCCATGGTGCACTAAGATATCCCGCCAACGCCTCATCGAAGAGCTTACGACTGTCGAGCAATTGCTCGCCCAGCATGACCTTGCCGTGTCCAGTCCCAAATACTGGAGGCCGCCTTATGGGGACTACAATGACCGCGTTGTCGAAACTGCGAAGTCACTTGGTTACAGGACGGCTATGTGGGCCGCAACCAGCGAAGATTGGGACTTATCCACAAATCCACACTCCGCCGCTAACAGAATAATCTCCCGCGTAAAGCCTGGGACGATAATTCTCACCCATGCCACAGACGTATCCAAGGAGATGATACCAGAGGTGGTTGATGTATTGTACGCCGAGGGCTATCAGATCGTGCCCTTGCGCGTATTGGTCAGTGACGCAGGCGGTTAAGGAAACTGAGGAGGCTAGGAGCAGCAGAAGTTACGGAGGCAAGCATGGTTGGCGCGACTCTCGGAGGATTTGAAATACTGGAAGAGATCGGGCGAGGCGGGATGGGCATTGTCTATAAGGCCCGTCAAACTTCGCTGAACCGTGCGGTTGCGCTGAAGGTCCTGCCCCCTGAGTTGGCCCACAGTCCCACGGCGGCTGAGCGCTTTTCCCACGAAGCCCACAACATGGCCCGTCTCAGCCATCCTAACATCGTCAAAGTCTATGAGGTCGGCGAACAAGATGGCATCCATTACTTCGCGATGGAGTACGTCGAAGGTAAAGGAACTCTGCGCGATGTAATTGAGCGTGAAGGGCCCATGTCGTCGGAACGTGCTGCTGAGATAGGGGCCCAGGTTGCCGACGGCCTTGGTTACGCCCACAGCCAGGGCGTTATCCACCGCGACGTAAAACCTGCTAACATCATGATCGACCAGCACGGGCAGGCAGTAGTCACTGACTTCGGGATCGCCAAGGTTGACGAAGTTAGCGGCCTGACCGCGACCGGCGTGACCATAGGGGCTCCGGAATACATGTCGCCCGAGCAGGTCAAGGGCAATCCTATCGACGGCCGCTCGGACATCTATTCGCTGGGGGTCACTCTGTATGAGATGGTCTCCGGACGCGTACCATTTGTCGCGACAACGCCGATAGCACTAGCGATGAAGCATGTCAACGAATTCCCACATGATCCCCGGGAGTTGCGGCCCGAATGTCCGGAATGGCTAGCCAGTATCATCCTGCGAGCCCTCGCCAAGGAGCCTGCGGAGCGATTCGGCACAGCCCAGGAAATGGCGGCTGCCCTGCGCGCTGCCAAGCCAGTGACCGCGCCGACGATGCAAGTGCCAGTCGGCGGATATCCGCATGCAGCCGCCCATCCGCCGGTGGCGGGGGTGCCAGCTCTGACTGTCCCACCACGGCCAGATCGTAAGTGGGCGATCGCGGCCGTGGCATCAGCAATTGTTATAGTAGGAGCCCTCATGGCCATAGTATGGCTCGTGCAGAGCCCGGTGAGCAAACCACCAGAACCCCCGCCGCCCCCAGCCCCCGAGGGCGGCTCTTCTCCCCCTGCTGTGGCTACCGCTATGGTGCGGGATATGACTGGTCTGGAGGCCACGGACGCTGCGCGGCGATTGAAGAGTGCCGGAAACTTTGCAGTGTCTTTCGATCCACCGGAATACAGCGATATCCATGCAGAGGGTGCAGTGATATCGCAGCGTCCCCCAGCAGGCGTCCAACTGCGGCGTGGTAACACCGTTCGCTTGGTCAAGAGCCTGGGGCCAGAGCCTCGCGCATCCTCTCCAACTAGTTCAAACATCATAGTAGATCGCTTTGACAGCACTCCTATTCGTTCCGACTGGCGCATCCAGCAAGGTGTGAAGACGCTGACGGTCCGCCCACAGGGCGGGGCCTTAGTCATAGAGGGCGTAACCAGTGGCGCTAGATGGAACCGCGAAACGGGCTTGGAGATGGGTCCATTTGCTGCTTCTACGTGCGAGGTTGAGGTACGCTTCCGTGATGAGAGCGCCGATATTCTGCGAACTGTCGGCCTGGCGCTTCTGGATGATAACCACCCTAATTTCCCTGACCGCTTTGCCGTAGAATACGCCGCTGACGAAAGCTCGGCTTATCGGATGGCAAGGACCGTGGCAAAAAAGTGGAAATCCTGGCGCGGGCTCGGCCTATTCGGCGATGAGCACCGAAGTTACCACACCTTACGTGTTCGCTACGATGCTGGTAACGGTAGTGGAACCGGCTGGGTTGACGGCATGCTTGTCGGTAGCAAGGATATCAGGTTGTCGAGCATCAAGGCCCGAATGTACGTGTCCACAGCCACTGACGGGGTGAAGATAGAGGTGTACTTCGACGATTTCAGGCTCAGACTTCACTAAAGCCGAAAGTGACTTGACACCATGATCGGCGGGCAAAGCAAACCGTCTGCAGTCTTGATTGGCGTGTTAGTGCTATTGCTGGCCGGTGCAGTCTGGTGGCGGTACAGCCGGACGGTAGATACCACAACTGAGGCGGCCAACCCCGCTCCCAAGGCGGAGATATCGGGCGCGCCTCCGCAACAGCAGAGGCAGCCTTACGTGGAGAACAAAGAGATAGTACCAGGAATCGAAGTCCTACTCTCCCAGCAAAAGGGCTTGCTCGCAGGGAAGCGGTGCGGCCTTATCACGAACACGAGTGCCGTAACCCGCCAAGGTGTGCTTTCAATGGACGCTCTCTTCGCCGATAAGGACGTCAATTTGGTGGCATTGTTTGCCCCGGAGCACGGCCTACGACAAGAGTACCAGACAAGCCGAGTCCGCGACACCCGCGACCCGCAGAAGAAGATCCCGGTGCATAGCTTATACGGCAAGACCCTAAAGCCCAGTAGCGAGCAACTTCAGAACATTGATGTGCTGATATTCGACATTCAGGATGTGGGGATGCGGTTCTACACCTACATCTGGACCCTTTCCCTGGCAATGGAAGCCGCAGCGGAAGAGGAGATTGAGTTCGTTGTACTTGACAGGCCTAATCCTCTGGGTGGCTTAGTCGTAGAAGGGCCTGTACTGGCCGAAAGGTTCAGCTCATTTGTCGGACGCTATCCCATTCCGACTAGGCACGGCATGACGGTCGCAGAGCTTGCCTTGCTGTTCAATGACCAGTTTATGCCCAAGCCCGTCCATCTGCACGTTGTGAAGATGAGAGGGTGGACGCGGGATATGTGGTTTGACAATACGGATTTCCCTTGGCGCAAACCATCGCCCGGCATTTACACTCTCAACACTGCTATAGCCTACGGTGCAACGTGCTTTTTCGAAGGCACAAATGTCTCGGAAGGACGAGGAACCGATACGCCGTTCGAGCTCGTAGGAGCTCCCTGGATCGATGGGAAGCTGTTAGCGCAGAAGCTAAATGCACTGGATTTGCCCGGAGTTGAATTTGAGGCCGCGGAATTCAGGCCCAAATGGTCGAAACACAAGGGGGCCAAGTGTGAGGGGGTATTCCTTCACGTTGTGGCCCGTGCCAAGTACCGCTGCGTGCTCACAGGCACAGCCATGCTTTGTGAGATTCACCGCCAGTGGCGCCAGCATCTGCGCTGGACTCAAGGCAACTTCATTGATCTATTGGCCGGCACGGATGAACTGCGCAAATCAGTGACTGCCAGAGTACCGTCTTTTGATATATTGGCATCTTGGGAACAGCCAACCGAGCAATTCAAGCGTCTCCGAAGCAGGTATTTGCTGTACCCGGAACGAACCAACCAATACCAAGAAGGTGCAGGCTGATAGCGTGTTGGGCGGCCCATCATCGCTATAGTAAGGCGCATTGTCCAACAATGTGAAGGTGCAAGAAGAGTGCCCTGGCTTATGCAGCTTCCAGGTCAACAACGGACTCTGAATGATGGCAGTTACATCATTGGCCGCGACCCGGGCTGCAATATTGTCATCAATGATATGACGGTATCTGGCCGACACGCTCAATTGACCATCAACGGCCGTGACGCTCGCTTGTTCGATCTGGGCAGTCGCAATGGCACCACAGTTGCCGGGCAGAGACTTCAGACCGGCATAGCCATCCCCCTTCCTGAGTCGGCAATGGTGACGTTTGGGACCTTCTCAACCACGTTCACATTTTCTACAGGCCCCGTTGGCGGCACGGTTCAGGCCCCGGGCCAGCCGAGCAGTGCGCTCCAGGCTGCGCCTGTGTCTCCGGGCTACTCGCCACAAGCACCAGCGCGGCAAAACCAACCTATTGGTGCTCCACAACAAGTCGTTGACGGCCTCCCGTACAAGAGCTACCATGGAACTGCAGTGCTGGTACTGGTGCTGTACTGGGTCCTCTATCTACCAGGACTGATCGCAAACATAGTTTTCATACATGACGCCAACAATTACCGGCGACGGACAGGACAGACAGCCGAAGGTATTGGATGCCTATGGGCGCTCTTGTGGTTCTTTCTATTGGGGCCACTCTGTATTGGCGCGGTATTGGCATTTGCAGTGTTCGTTCTCGGAATATCAACATTATGACCGAAAACAGTGGCCTGCGTGGGAGGCCTGGACGTCGCGGTAAGGCGCATAATACGGCCATACGGAACTGTTATCTGTTAACGTCTATCAATAGAATGAAGGAGGAAGAAAGATGCGTAAAGTGACACTGTTTTGCCTGGTGAGTTCGCTAGTAATGGGTTCAGTGGTGCAGGTGCTGGCCCAGACGCAGCGGCAGGTGACCGTCGCCGAGATAATCGGTCGCCCCGAAGTCTATGTCAATACAACTGTAAACTTAGTCGGTGAAATACGAAATCCCCAGGAAACGGAGGTCGCACGCGGCACGTATCAGTTCTGCGATGCCAGCGAGGCATGCATAAGTGTTAGGACAAGAATGCTTCCGGGGTCCGGGGAGATGGTGTCACTGACTGGCGAGGTGCGTGTTGACCCGGTTACCTCGCAGGCGTACATTTACGAAATGAACCGAGGGGCACCCGGACCGACCGAGCCTGGCGTCTGGACTTATCTGTTGATTGGTGGTGGCGTGGTTCTGGCTGGGCTCATTATTCTGCTGGTAGTGTTGCTGACCAAGAAGACGCCTGGTGGCGGCCAGGTGGTTGTTACGCCGGCTGAAGCCCACCGCGGTGACACCGTGGAGGTACAGGCGCCCGCTGCTGCGCAAGGAGGTACTGAGACCCAGGAGGCGGGCGTGGCAGCCGCTCCGCTAACCCGTGAATTCTACGGCGTAAGAATGATGGTTGAAGAGGGTCCGGATGCCGGCAAGACATTCGCTCTGTCTAAGCCGCGGACCACAATTGGGCGTTCGCCCGACCGCGATATTCGTCTGAGTGACGCCACGGTAAGCCGCATGCACGCCACTATTGTGGTCAGAGATGACGGCACTGTACAGCTCATCAATGAGAGCACCAAGGGTACTCTAGTCAACGGCACCTCGGTGGATGCGACGGCTCTCAGCGATGGCGACAGGATTGAAATGGGAAGTACAATCCTGGCCATTAGTATGGCACAGCAGCAAGCGCCTGTCGCCGGCGGCGCCGCACCGACCCAGGAGTTCGCTGGCGTTGCAGGCGCTGCGTCAGCCCCGTCCCCCGACGCGACGCAGGAGTTCTTAGGCGTCCAACTCGAGGTGACGGGCGGCCCCCATGCGGGCGCGACTTTCGTGCTGTCCAAAAGCGCGACACTTATCGGCAGGAAGGATGACCAGGATATTGTGCTGGTCAATGACAAGACGGTCTCCAGAGAACACTGCGAGATAAGGCACGATAGTGGAGCGTTTATCCTGGTCACCAAGCCGGACAAGAAAGTGCTTGTCAATGGCCAGGAGCAGATCACTTGCCAGCTTTCCGACGGTGATGAGCTCCAACTAGGCAGCACAAAACTGCGCTTTATGAAGATATAGGGCGAGCGGCACCGCGAGCACAGGCCATCTGCAAAGGAGCTGTATGCATGAGACCAAGAGCAAGAGAACGCGCCTGTTGGTGGTGGTACGCGGCCCTATTTACATTGGCTTGGGTACTGGCAGCGGCACAGACGTCTGCCGCATCTGGACTTGAGGTGAGGGCTGATGCTGTTGATGTCTCACACCTTCCCAATGCAAAGGTCTATGTGACCGTTCTGGACAGTAGTGGCGAGCCGATTAAGGGGCTCAAAACTCAGAATTTTGCCATTGAAGAGCAGCCGCTGAATACAAACGAGGTCCGCAAGATCACTGACTTTACCGCCAAGTCGGTTCTCGAGAGCGGCCAGAAGCTGGCCATAGCCTTGGTAATAGACCGCAGCGGCAGCATGCGTGGAGCGCCCCTGCGGGAAGCTAAGAAGGCTGTCGCGGAGTTCGTCAGCCGCCTCAGTGAAGGTGATAAGGTGGCGGTGCTCAGCTTTTCCACTTCGGTGCGAACCGACTGCGGCTTTACCAGCGACCGTGGGAAGGTCCGTGCCGCGTTGGACAAGGTGCACGCCCGGGGAGACACGGCGCTGTACGACGCAGCTAAGGCCGCAGTAGACGCACTCGGCAAGGCCAGTGGGGCGACACGGAAGGCCGTGGTGCTGCTGACCGATGGGCAGCGCACTACAGGTTCGCTATCCGAGCCAGGGCCGGCCGTGCAGGCGGCGAAACAGGCGAACGTGCGGCTGTTTACCGTGGGACTGGGACACGATCCCGAACACGATGTGCTGGAGAAACTGTCCGGGGAAACAAACGGATCACACTTCAGGGCCGGTACTCCCCGTGACCTGCTGGCGATTTACCAGAAGATCGCCGACCAGTTGCAAAACCAGTACGTTATCGCATACAACAGGCCGGAGGACGTCCGTTTTCATGAACTGACAGTGCGTGTCAGCTACGGCAATGACTGGGCGGAGGGGAAGAGAAAGTACAGGCCAAAGGCTAGCGATGCCCCCCCTCCGCCGCAACCACCACCCGATGCGACAACAGATGGCCCATCGCTACACATGAAGATTGCGCTTGGGATCTTGTGGGGCCTAGTAGTTGTGGTGTTGGGCGCAATAGTGGTAGTGGCAGCGCGCCGCCGCAAGGGGATCGGTTGAGTACTGACAACTCTGAACAACAGTCTGACTTGACAATACCAGACCGGACGATCTTTGGATATTGTATTTCGCGGTAGTCCGACTAGCCAGCTATTGTAGGAGCCTGCCTGGCCTATCGAGAAATGCCCGGCTTTTGGCGAGCAGACAGCCAATGTGCCCGTCACTCCGGAGAGAGTTGGTCCCAATGAGGCTCACGTCGCAAATACGTTGGGCCGTGCTATGTCTATTGCTTCTTGCAGTGGCGTCTCTGGCTACACCAGTGAGTGCACAGCAGGGCGCAGTTGAGGTGACTGTCAGCAAGCTTAAAGAAAACCTAGCTGCGTATGACTCTAAGCTAATATCAGTCGCCGGTATTGTGCGTGACTCCAGACCTGGTGTAAATAACTACACCCTGGTGGATCCTGCGAGCCCGAGCGACACTGTCAGGGTTTGGGCGAAGGTGTCACCTACCAACGGCACCACAGGGAAGATGATTGGTACGGTCCAGAGCTTCTTGTTCGACGAGTCCATTGTGCAGGCGGTATGGATGGACGATGGCGAGAGATGGCCTGACCTTTTCAATAATCTAGTCACGGCAGTGGGCCTGCAAGCAAAGGCAGAGAGTCTGGTCACCTATTGCGACCAGCTCGTGCTGGCCTCGTGTTTAGGTGACGCCTACGTGGTTCGTGTCGTAGTTGTAGGGCCGGGTAAGATCCTGCCCGACGAGCCTGCCGATGTGGCAGTTGGGCTCTTTCCCTACAAGTGGCAGGAATTCTTCCCCGCCGGACAGACATTTCTCGGGCAGTCCAGGCCTGCAACTGAACTCGCACAGATCAAAGTGTCACTGATCTATCCAGATGATACTGTCCAGATCAGCGACGCGCCGATAACCATCAAGTACTATACACAGACCGGACAGCAACATGGAGAATGGATAACCGTCGAGCAGCCCTCGTGGCTAGTCAATAGGATACTGGACATCGCTATTGATGCTGTTATTGGGCGTGTCCTGGGCCCCTACTGGGCGATTGCAAAGATCTGCAGCGCGGTTGCGGAAGGAGAGCCTGGTTCACCACTGCGCGATCTGACCTTACAGGAATTTGAGAACCTGTATGACGTCCTCAATCTCCCAACAGACAACACATCTGATGCGCAAGCTGTGGCCTTCCGCGTTTTCATGAAAAGCTCTGAAGCAAAATGGCCTCTGCCGTGGGTGACAATAGATGGCCAGTTGACGTTCCGCCGGGAGCCTGGCAATACTCAGAAACAGGCCAGTTTTGAAGCGGTCGTGCCTGTGCAAGACCCATTGGCGGAGCCATACCAAGTGGTTGAGGTATTCATGGAGGCGCTTAAAGGAAAACACTGGGAACAGGCTTTCCGATACATCTATCGCGGCTCAGATGCGGATGAGGTCGCTCTGCGCGAAAAGTGGACGAAAACGCTACGGGCAGCTTTCGAACGCGCTAATCTCATCAACTGGCGCGTACTAGACAGCCGGCAGCCAACCCCAACCACATTCATCGCCGAGGTCGAGTTCACCGTGCGCGATTCAAAGACTGACCAGCAAGCTAAGAACGAAATGACCCTGAAGCTGATACTAGACGATGGCCGATGGGCCATAAAATCGATCGCCAGCAAATAGGTGTGAGCCAGCGACCGGTGCGAATTCATCGTGGACAGTGCTGCTTGCTGAAGGGAGCTATACGTGATGGCCAGACGTTTGGTATGGCTGACTGCTCTGCTTGTACTTGCAGTACTGACCAGCACGAGCCATGGTCAGCGTCCAACTCAACCTGCAAGTCCACCACTGCCCAACCCGCAACTCCCTCCTGCCGATGATAGTACGGAGAGCAAGAGTCCGCGCAGCGCTACGGCCTTTGTGATGGATGTTTCAGGCAGTATGAACGATAAGTGGTCTGGTGGCAGGAAGATCGATTCAGCCAAAGATGCGCTGCGAGTGGTGACACGGCTGATCAGGCACGACGTGACAACTCTGAATGTACCCCATCTTTACGCCATAGTTACCTTCACGACTGACGCAGACGTGCCGCTTTCTCTCACTGGAGCTTTCGACGAGACTGATGCTGTTATCGACGCAATGGCCCCGCAGGAAACTACGAACATTGGCGCAGGCTTGCAGCATGGCCTGGAAGAGGTGCACAAGGAGCAAAACATTCCCGAACGCCTCCTGGTGCTGCTTTCCGACGGCATGACCAATGAGGGTTTGAAAGAAGACGAAGTCCTGACCGGGCCAGTAGCCGAGGCCCGCGTGGAGAATATCCCCGTGTACGTATGCGGCTACGGAGACCCGACTGACACCTCCAGCATGAATGCCAAATTCCTGAAGCAGATCGCCAGCGAGACTGGCGGCAGTTACTATCACGCAAGTAGCGGCGCCGAACTGGAAGATATCTACATCTGCATTCGACACGAGTCGTTGGGCGATATCCTCGCAGATCTGGTCGGAACCATAGCGCAAGATGAAACAAAACAGGAGAGTCCACTGCAAGTTGCGGCTAACACCGATGAATTGCACGTTACTCTGAACTGGCCCGGAAGCTGGCTGGATCTGAAGCTCCGTGACCCGATGGGCAGAGAAGTCGGCGACGGATATCCGGGCGTCAGTATATTCACGGACGCCAAGCCTGTATATATCATAATCAAAGACCCGAAGCCGGGCGCGTGGGAAATAGGCATCTATGGCCGCGACGTGCCCTACGGCCAGACCCAATATCGCCTCCTGGCCTCGGCGCGGAAACGCCCCGTGCCGACGGGAGGCGGAGCGCCGATTGTCCTGCCCGCCGAACAAGTTCTGCGTCCATCTCCTAGCGGCCTAATGTGGCCTGCCATCATTGTCTGGGTGCTGTGCGTACTGGTAGGGGCCGCCACGATCATCATCTTGCTTCGAGGAATTGGGGGAGTAAGCGGCCCGCCGACATTCCTGATCGTCACAACACAGGCCGGCGAGCAAATGCTGCCGATCAAGAAGAATACTATCCACCTAGGCCGTTCTCCTGAATGCGACGTCGTCATCTCCGATCCGGCAGTTTCAGGCATCCACGCCACCCTTGCCAGGACGCCTGAGGGCTTTCTGTTGACTGACCAGGGAAGCGTGAATGGAACAATACTGAATGACCAGAGACTGACTGTGCCGACGCCCATTGCCTCAGATGACGTCATACGCCTCGGCAATACGGAACTGCGCTTCTTGTCGCAGCAATAGTCGGAGGAGTGAAGATGACTTCAAGACCCAATACAGCTACCAGACGCAGTAAGCGCGAAGCGCGTTCGCACTCGAGGCCGTGGGCGATCTCCGTGCCTGCGGGGCGCGAATACAACGAGGACAGTTCCGCTGCGCTGAGTTTCAACCCCCGACAGAATGCCTGGGGTCTCACTGCCCTTCTGGTTGTCGCCGATGGCATGGGCGGACACCAGGACGGGGCCGCGGCCAGTAGAATAGCCGTCGAGACGATCATCGAGGTACTGGGAGCGTCCCGGACTGATATTGCTGACTTTTCCAGTGACTGGCGACTGGCCTCGCTGGAGGAAGTAGTCGAGCGGGCAATCAAACTGGCCAACAACCGCGTGTACGCTCAGGGCGGGGCTGGTGTTTCCGGGCGCCCGATGGGTACAACCCTAACTGTGATCGCGATTCGTCGTGACGAGGCAGTTGTAGGACATGTTGGTGACTCTCGAGCTTATCACCTCACGCGGGGTGGCTTCTCGCAACTGACCCAGGACCATTCATATGTGGCTGAGCAAGTTAGAAAGGGAGCAATGACCGAAGACGAGGCGGCCCGGTCACCCTTTCGCACTCAAATAACGCGTACTGTCGGCACCAAGGAAAGCGTTGAGCCCGACGTGAGGACCTTCCTTGTGTCTCAGTCCTCCGCATTCGTGCTATGCTCTGACGGTCTTACCGGAGTTGTCGGCGACGCCGAAATACAAGGGGTTCTGCACCGCTGTGGGTCGGCGAAGCAAGCGGCTAGAGCGCTGGTAGTTCTGGCCGAGCGCAATAACACGGAGGACAATGTAAGTGTTGCGCTCATTGACCTCGGAGATGTTCTGGGTAGCCGGCGCGCGATAGTCCCGGAGACTATCCTGCCCTGGGTCGCCGCCATGGCAGCGGGCGCTCTCGTCGGCTTGGTGGCACTTCTAGTATTCTCCCACCTCATGTTGCCGGCTCGCCAAAGGCATGTCGGCGCTGCAAAGGATCAACCCGAAATTACACAAGCAAGAAGTGAGCAGGACAGCTCACCAACGACTGAAGCAACCCAACCCGTACAACCTTCCTCGCAGAATATAGACGAGCAACTCGACAACGCGGCTCATGCATCTAGTACCTACAAGATAAAGGTGGAGCTGACGAAGAAAGGTTTCCTTATCTCGCCAGCAGGCGCACCCGGAACATTCCATTTGAAACTGGCGGAAAGAAAACGGACGGTAACTGAGCAAGGTGGCCAGTTGTACTGCAAATTCGATTGGCCAGGCGAGAGCTATAAGACGTTAAGCTCAGATAGCGCTTGCCTTGGTTTTGAGGCCGAGAAGGAGGGTGAAGAAAGCGTCGTTTACTGGCGCGCCAAGGATACCAATATCGTGAGACTTCCGGGGCCTGGCAAGTACAAGTGCTACTACCAGTCGGAGGGAAAGAAGCCGACTATGTTGTACTTTTTCCGGGTGGTACCCGAGGCGGGATGAATCTAGCGGATAAGCTCGTACGGCAGATTGCTGGAAACATTGCGTAAATGAAGGTGAGCAGCCGTATGGTCAGTCGTCTGGGAGACTTCCAATTGGTTCAACAGATCGGTGGCGGGGCCTGGGGCGAAGTTCATCGCGCCCAGCAACTATCGCTTGGCGGCCGAAATGTCGCGGTCAAGGTTCTGTGGCCACAACTGGCCCAGGACGCTCGCGCCCGACAGCGCTTCCTCGATGAAGCGCACCACATGGCACACCTGAGTCACCCTAACATCTGTAAGGTC
>JALGTI010000384.1 GCA_029821455.1 Candidatus Zipacnadia bacterium
CCAACACCCATACGTTCGTAGGAGGGACATCCTTGTCCCGATTATCCACAATTGGGCGTCGCGGCAAGGATGCCGCTCCTACCATGAGCTGTGGAAAGGGAGCAACCACAGTGCATAACACGGATAAGCCGGGGCAGAGGTCGTTGCGAGAGGGCCGCATATCGCTCACGGGGCATACTTACTTCATAACCACCAACAGAGCAAGTATCGGTGTGTGCCTGACCGAGCCAGAACATGCTGAAACAGTAATCAGTTCATTGCAATGGTTACGAGAAAGGGGCCGAATTGAGTTGCATGCCTATGCGGTGATGCCCGATCATGTGCATTTGGTTTTGACACTCGGTGAGCAGGTGACACTGGCGCAGATAATGCAAGCGCTGAAGGGGTATACAGCGCAGCGCATTAATGAGCTGGCGGGCAGGAAGGGGCGTGTGTGGGAGAAGGGATATTACGAGTATGGTATACGCAACAAGCGGGATATGAGACAGCGCGTGAAATACACAGTAGAGAACCCGGAGCGAGCCGGGTTGGTGGAGCAATATGAGGAGTGGCCGTATTCATCGGCGCATGAGAGTCGGAGGGAAAGTGTAGATCCGTGGTAGCCACGGTAGGGATGCCGCTCCTACCAAGATGAACGGAAGCACATAGGGGCCATTCCAGCAACCAACACCTATGCCTGACACGGCTGGCATACTACAACTAGTCCCACGGGGAGATGCGGATGCCGCCGATCAGGTGCGCATTCTCGTCGAAGGGCTGGATCGCCACCGGTATCAGCCACTGGTGGCGGGAGAGCTGACGCCGCAGATGCGCGAGCGCCTCTCCCGTCAGGACATACCCTGGGTATACCTGGCGATTCCACAGGGCTTCTCACTGGGCGCGTATCTGGCGGCGGCCGGTCAACTGCGCCGGCTCGTCCACGCCCGTGACATAGCGCTGGTCCACTGCCATAATATGGAGGCTACTGCCGTAGCGGTGCTGGCCTGCCAAAGTTGGGGAGCGCGCTCCCTACCCCTGGTTTCCACCCTCCACGCCCCTCGCGAGAGCCTGGCACCCGCCTACCACAGTTGGACACGAAGAGCAGGGACGCGCTGGCTGCTAAGCCGCTGCCATGGGCTAATCGTCCCTTCCCAGCACGACCGCGAGCAGGCGACCCGACTGGCACCACACCTCCAGTCGCGGTTGCACGTGGTTTATCCCAGTCTGGAACGCTCGCCCGGTAGGTCCCTGGAAGCGGGCATCAAGCGTCGCCAGGTTGGCCTACATCGGGATGCCGCAATTATCGGGCTGCTCAGCGGTCTGGTGCAAGGCCAGGGCATCAAGAGCTTCCTGGAGGCCGCTGCTGTCATCAATGAGGAGCTGCCCAACATTGAGTTTGTCATAATCGGGGAGGGCCCCGACCGCCAGCAGCTTGAAGAGCTGGCTCACGAGCTCGGCCTCAGTGGCAGTTGCATCTTTCTGGGCACCCGCCGCGATGTCCGCCAAATCATTGCGGCGCTCAATATTGTTGTGCTGCTCAGTGACGCTGATCGGGCGGCACTGCGGGGCTTGCAGGCACTGGCGGGAGGACGGCGAGTGATTGCGGCACCTACGCCCGCGCTGCGCGAAATCTTTGGCCCGATGCCGGGTGCTGACATGCTGGAGGTAGCCGACACTGGGCATCTCGCGGAAGCCATCCGTCGGCAGTTGCACATCGCCCCGCAGATCAAGAACTCTGACCTGGTGCTTGAAGAAAGACGTAGCATCACCTACCGCGATTTCCTGGTCTCCACGACAGTCTACGACCTCGAACGGACGTGGAGCACAGGCACATCCGCCGACGAAGATTCCGCAATTGCCCAAGCACTTGAGCAGCGATTCGGCCCGCAGCGGCTGGTCGCCGAAGTTGAGTCCATCTACCAGAACCTAGGCGTCTAAAGATTCTCCCGCTCCGGCCGAGAAATTTACTTGATTAGTGAACATTTTTGCGGGTAGTTGCGTCTATAACTGTGTAAGACCTTTAGTCGTATACACTCAATTTTCACCCGAGCACCCGCCTAAGGGTGCTCAGCAAGGAGAGGTGATAACATGTCTCTGATTCGATGGCACCGACGCCGACCCCTCGACCTACTGAGTGAGGTGGAAAGGACCATGGAGCAGCTTCTGCCACGACGATGGTGGCCGGAAGCGGAGGAGTATGAAGTCGCACCGGCGGTAGATGTATATGAGACCGACGACGAGGTGGTAATCAAGGCTGAACTGCCCGGTACCAAGAAAGAAGATGTGGAGGTAACAGCTACCGAAGATCGGGTAGTACTCAGCGGCGAAAGCACGACAACTGAGGAAGTTGACGAAGAGAATTACTACCGCCGCGAGATGCGCTACGGCAGCTTCCGCCGCAGTGTGGCGCTGCCCCACGCAATTGACCCCGAGGCAGTAAGCGCCAAGTTTGCCGACGGCGTCCTGGAAGTCCGCGCGCCCAAGACGCCGGAACCGACCGAAGGCAAGAAGATCGAGGTCAAGTAACAAATCACAGTAGTTGACACAGCAAAGCACAGAGCGGCGCGGGCCTTAGGTCCGCGCCGCCCTTTTTTGTGATCTGTGGTCACCAGCGCCACCCGATAAGCGCTTGCTCACGGCTAGTGAGGAGGGGCTGGTACTGGGGCAATGGTGGGTGCGGCGACCGGCCTGGGCGGTACAATCACAACTCCAGGATGCTTGCAGCGGCCTCACCGGCCCCACAGGATTTGACTTATGAGCCAGATTGTGATTTACTTGAGA
>JALGTI010000385.1 GCA_029821455.1 Candidatus Zipacnadia bacterium
AAGGCCCACCTGCCGCACGATCTCTCGCAAGTGCCATTCCTCTTCAGGGCGGCTGAGCAACAAGCCAAGCACTCGACGCCGTGTCTTGGGCCAGAGCACTGCTGCCAAATCTTTGGCTATTGTTCCCATAATGCAAACAATTGTACACAAAAGACGAACATAGTCAACCGAAGTGAGGGCTTAACACCGGGTCTCGCACCACGGTGAACACGTGCAAAACGGGCCATACTCACGCCTTCCTATTACATCCTCGGCGTGCCACAGGTGTGTGCCTTTGGTTGGCCATACCGGTCATGCGCAGCCGAAGTCTTGGAGAAAATCGTCATAAGTTCGCCATTGCTGGATGTTCTCTGCAACAGTCGCGATAGTGGCGAGGGCGACGAATGGCCAGAGATGGGAAGCGCGAGATATCTCCAACGAGGGTTCTAACTTGCCATCATGCACGCACTCGCACCGTGCTTCGTACATTTTCTTGCCCCACTCTTCCATTGAGGCGAACACTATGAAGTCCTGATTCTTCTGCGCGAAGCGATCCAGAGCAAGGTCGTGGTTGTCACACCATTTCGCTACAACGAATTCGAGCATCTTGCCAAACTCATCCCTGCTCACCCGCTTCTTGCTATAGTCGAAGAATATTGTGTCAAGTGCGGTGCAATAGTAGGCAATTTTCTGCATTAGCTGTCTGCGTTCATGTGCCATAGCAGACCAATGGAGGGCAAGCGTTAACCTGGCCGTCATGTTGCCACTGCCCGCCAAGCGGCTCCAGCGAGCTGTTGCCAATAGTCTGGAGAGGCTGTCCAGCCCCCAGTGTTGGCACATTCGGCCTTTGTTGACAGGAGCGATATCCAGATTCGGGCCCACAGCTCTGTCATCTATCGACATGAGACTGATGTTGCCTCCTGGGTCGAAACTTGCCCCAATTGCTTTGTCGCTATAGCCTGTTCCTATCCTGCCGAAGTGATAGTTATTCATTGGGAGTTCAAAAGCAGCATAGCATTTCAGATAGTCTAGTGCCTCATCAAGATACTCTTCTGCTACAGCAATCTCGCTCTTCGGAGCAGCTTCTACGGTGACAGCGGCATAGCTGTCTGCTTTGGGGGGGAATCCGCCCATCACACAAAAGATCGGGTCTTTGTCAGCGGCTTCGACTGCCTTCTGCCACCGCGAGGTCACTTCCGGCGCATCTCCACGATAGAAGGTGACGCATCCTATCAGAAGAGGCCCGGGCCTGAACCGGATACGCCGCAACGGGAATATCACCTCGTATTGTTGAGAATCCGCACCAAGCGAACTGATTAGCTCTGACGCCACAACCGCCGGAGCCTTACCGCATTCTTTGGCTTCGACTATTGCTGACAGCACTGCTGCGTCTACTTGCTGGTATGAGCGCTGACCCCGAACGGCTGCCTCATCCCAGAGCATGTAGACCAACTCCCCCAGAACACGAGACCCCTCAGTATTCAACCCCCACTTATCACCAAGCCTGTACCTGCTACGTGGCAGCTCACCCAGTTGAGGGCCGCCAACAGCCGCCTGGAATAGCCCCGCAGCCGGCTCCGTGTTTGCTACGGCTTCACTTATCAAACAAGCAATGATGCTCTGGTCTACATCCGGGTCCATTAAGTGCTCACCACCTAGATGTGGTACAGCCTATCAGGCCTATTCATCCTCATTAGCTTCTTCCGCAAGGTCCAACCCGAAGGGTTCACCCGTTGCCACCCATTCGTCATACGACCGTCGGGCCTCACGCGAATTACCTGTCTTCGCCATACGATGCCAGATCATTCTGCAGGTAGCGTCATGGAGCTCTGTCATCACTTGCTCCTGCACCTGCGCGCCCTCAAACCCCACGGCCATCAGAAAAGCATCATCTAGAGCCGTTCGGTCCGGGTTTCTTACGTCGTCATAGATCATCAAGGAGTTTCGCTGCGATATCCTTCGCATTGCTCTTAGCACTCTGTCTTGGCGCGCTGAAGTGATGGCCTCAGGGTTAAGCACAAGCAAGTCGTTGATCTCGTATGTTTGCGTTTTGAGAAGCCCTTGTCCGAAATTCGCCCTGCCGTGTATCTCATATAGCAGTAGTGTAAAGGTGCTGAAAATACTCGCGGCTATCAACTCTTTGTCGCTGTGGTCCTGCAATCTGACTTCGTTGAAGTTCGCATCGGCTAGAGCGCCCACCGGCATACCAACAACTGGCCGGCGCTTGTGCCCAATTGGAACAACAATGTTAGGGAAGGGAGGAGGCGCAAGCGCGTACCAGTCCCCAGATGAAGCTCTTTGTGCGCAGGTCGGGCGCTCGTGCCACTTGCGGTCCTCCTCTTCCGCCCAGTCAATGTACCGCCTTATCTGGTAATGACCCACTTGAGCCTCGGGCACATGGCACGTGAGAACCTTGTGGGTTAGGTCAGCACCCATGACATCAGGCTTGAGAATCTCTTTCGTTTTCTGCAGAAGAGGAATCTCAAGAAACTCCGTCTCGATCCTCAAATCATCCGGCACGCCTTCGTGCTTGGGGATGAGGCGGTAGTAGTCGCCTTCGAGCGCGATGTCAAAATGCTTGCTGGGCAGGTAGAAGAACTCATTGCAGCCGGTCTTAATCCCGAAGCGCACCTCGGCGATGTCGCCCAGGCGCACTAACTTGTCGCCGGCCTTCTCTAAGATTTTCCAGTAGATATCCGGCGCGCGCAGGTACTTCCCACCCCACTTGTCGCCGGTGTACTTGCCCACCTTTATTACCGGCCCCCGCTTCTTTTCGGGAGCACCCGCAGTCGGTAGTCGGCCTTAGTCAGCCGTTCAGTGGCTTCTTCAATCTCCTCGAAGACAACGGGATGAAACACATCCTCAAACGGCCGGGTGAACATCACAAAGCGGGCCGTCTTGTCCAGCCCCGAGTCGCTGGTGTCATCCGGCGGCGCCAGTAGAGCGATGATGGTGTTAACATCAGAGGCAGCAAAAGTGCGCCTAACCTGGTTATCCAGAATCAGCTTAACGTGGCTGTGGCGCAGCAGGAACTCCTGCAGGTCTTTCCCATACCCTACATCCAGCCACGAATTAGAGGTGACAAAGCAGAATGCCCCCTGGGGATTGAGCAGGGACAGCCCGTGCAGGTAGAAGTACACGTAGAGGTCATTGCGCTTTTCCAGCGGCCCGTGCAGCCCGGAGAAGTGGGGATAGAGCGCCTGCACCGAGGCGATGAGCTTGTCTTTATATGCGCGACGCTCTTCAGGCGTAGACTTCTCGTACCCCTTTCCGGGCGGGGCGATT
>JALGTI010000386.1 GCA_029821455.1 Candidatus Zipacnadia bacterium
CGGCACATAGTCAGTGTACGCCAGTGCTGTAACCGCCAAGGCAGCGAGTAGGTAGTCCCGCTGCCGGCCACGATCAATTGCCCGGCAGAATGCCAGAGCCACTGCCAGGCCGACGGCCATCTCCATTGCGAAGTAGCGGCCCATCCGTAGATAGAGAAGGCAGAATGGCGAAATCGCAAACAGCCAGATGAACAGAACTGCCTGGCTGGGGTTGAGGGTACGCCTGGCCAGAAGCCAGGCTAACCAGAACGCAAGCAAAGCCCATGGGACCGAGAAGGCTCGCAGGGCCAGGTCGCCGCGCCCAAATACTCCACACCAGACATACAGCAGCCAGTAGTAGCCGGGTGGGTGGAACGGGTCCTGGAAGTGTTCGGTGTCCGAGATGTGCCCGAGGCTGACGACCTCGTCGGTCCACAACTCCCGCTGCCCCAGGCCCACAGTCATCAGTATGACAAACGCCAACCCGGCTACCATCACCGCAGGTGCGTAAAGGCAGGAACGGGCCGGCCAGTGCAGACTGTCGGTGTTGGTCATAGTGCCTCTAACTTCTCAGCCAAGGCTTGGAACTCAGTGTCCTGCGGCTTCAGTTCCAGGGCACGGCCTATGGCTCGGCGCGCCTCACCCACCATGCCAAGTCGCGCCAGGCAGACAGCCAGTTTGGCGTGCGCATCGGCGAACTCTGGCTCCAGGCTTATGACCATCTCGAACTGCTCCCTGGCTGCTGCGAAATCTCTCCCATACAGGTAGGCCAGACCCAGCGAATGCCGCGCCGCCGCGTCGTCGGGATTGTCCCTGACCTGTCGCCGATACTCTGCCGCTATCTCTGCTACGGTCTCGGAAAGCTGGGGAGCCGGCTCAGCACCAAGCTGTGCTCCACACTGGCGGCAGAAGTTATCATCCGGCGCAATCTCAGCGCCACATCTGGGACATTCATCCATAGCATCAGCCCCTTCAGCCTTGCGCCTCAGTCTAGTTCTTCAAGGACCAACCGAGTCTATGGCTGCCTCCATATCATCTTCGGGCCCCTCAGCCTCGATAGCAAGCCCGCCGGCGTAGCCGCTGGCCTTGAGCGCTTGCAGGCAACCTTTGATGTCAATATCTCCGGCTCCGACCTTGCACGCCGCCAGCTCGTAGCCCAACTCATTGTCCGCAGGTGTAATCTTGAAGTCCTTGACGTGGACATGGGCTGCATAAGGTGCCAGTTGCTCAGTGCCCTCGGTGGGAGCCTGTCCAGCCGGCAAGAAATTCCCGATGTCAATGCAGGCCTGCAGAAAGTCGCTGCCGAAAGTCTCCAGTATCCGGATGACCTGCTCGGCCCTGCCGGGTGAGGCGCCGTGGTTCTCGATGGCTAGCACCACCTCAGCCGCTTCCGTCTCTTCCAACACCTTGTGGAAGCCCTCGCAGATGCGTCCGAAAGCTTCATCCCAGCTCCAGTCCGGATTGTGCCCGCCGAAAACCCGCATAACTGGCGCCCTCAGCCGGTGGGCCATCTCGATGCCGCGGCGTACCACATCCACCTGTTTCTGAAGTTCGGCATCTGAGTCCTGCACGAAGTTGTTGCCCACCGCATAGGCATGCAGCTCCAGGCCCTTTTCATCAAGCAGTTCCACAGCCATCTCCGGCTCGGAGCGCTCGTCCTTCCAGTAGTAGGCCAGCAGGTCCAAGCCCCGTAAGCCTACGTCGGCGGCAAACTCGATAAAGCCGCGCACATCAATCTTCCCCGCCCGGGCATAATCCCTGAATGAATACATTGTCATTCCCAGTTTCATCTGTCGCTCTTCCTTTCAGATCCCTTTACGTCGCATGCACATCACCTGGAGGTTGGAGAGCATAAAGTCCGCGATGCCAGCCCCGGTGAGGCGGCTCTCTGGTGTTCTCATAGGCAGTGGTGGTATAATCTTCGCCGTCCGCGCGGACTTCCCTGCCGTGGACCTGCTCCCGTGGGCGCGAAGTACCCCCGAAAAGATTATGCGGGACCAGTGAGGCCAAGAAGGAATGTTATCACGGGTGTGGAATTAGACATTTGCCTTGAGGCTGTGCTACACAGCCTGTCCAGACGCGCGGTTCTGGGTCAGGGCCATATATTTGTCTGATTAATCTCGCGGTGTTGGTCGTTGAGGAGTTGACCGTAGTGGACGAACAAACCCGGCGTCAGATAACCTGGGTCATCATAATCGGTCTCGCGTTAGCACTGGTGGTGGTGGTCGGCCAGCGGCGCACCGAAGTGAGGCGGATGGTCGCCACCTTGGCAACGGGCAGCCCCGGCGAGCGCGTTGAGGCGGTGCGCACGCTGGTGGCGCGACAGAAGCTGCCCGAGGCCCTTGAGGACCAACCTCGTTGGGTGCAGGACAACGCTGTTGCTGCCGTCGCCCTAGTAGGAACCAACCGCGCCATGACACAGCTCATTGCCAGCATCCACCTGCTGGATGCACCGGTGGCAGACCGCGCCAGCGCGTATCTGGTTTGCGAAGCCGAACGTTCCATCGGCCCGCTGGTGGAGGCGATGCAGGACAAAGACGCCGACGTACGTGCCGCCACAGTGGCCCCATTGACTAAGATAGGTGAGCCAGTTATCCCCTCCCTGCTCGAGCTCGTGGACGCGTGGGACGACTATGTGCGCGACGGCGTGGTAGGCGTCTTCGCCGGTATCGGGGCGCCAGTCACCACCAAATGCATCACCATTATGAAAAAGACGCAGCCCGGCCCCGACCAGAGTGACGCGGCGTTCTTGCGCGGCAAGGACACCGCTCAAAGGGCTCTGGAGGCGATGCGCGTGCCGGCTATGGCACCGATCGTACAGGAACTGCTGACCTCCGATGAGCCTGAACTCCGGGGGACCGCCTGCGCAATGCTAGGGGTTATCGTAGATCAGAGCGTTGAGACTCCGATTGCTCCTGAGGATGCACACGAGGCAGTTGCACCCCTTCTCCAGCACCTAACCACTGACCCGGCCTGGGCGGTGCGCCGCAAGGCCGCCACTGCCCTGGGCAAGTTGCAGGCACTGGGCCGCGATGAGCCCGGTGTGGTCAGCACGCTAGTTGCACACCTGGGTCCTGGGACTGAGCGCCGCCCCGAAGTACGGGCCGCGGCTGCCGAAGCCCTTGGAAAGATCAAGGCGGTTGAGGCTGCCGGCCCGTTAGTGCACTTGCTGATGACCGCCCGCCAGGGTGCTACCCAGGAGATAGCCACCGCTCTGGAGCGTCTGGGGCCGGGGGCCATTCCCTCGCTTCTTTCAGCCCTCAACAGTCCTGACGCCGAAGTCCGCAGGGTCGCCACCGAGACCCTGGCTGAAATCGGGACAACCGAGGCCGCTGTGCCTCTAGCCTCGCAGCTAGCAGACCCCGAGGCGGCCATCCGGCGGGTAGCCGCCAACGCCCTCAAAGGCATCGCCACGCCCCAGGTTGTGCCGCAACTCGTTCGGGCGCTTGAGGACAGCGACTGGCAGGTGTACCATGCCGCCAGCGAGGCGCTCTCCGGTGTAGGCAGGCCCGCTGTACCGCATCTGGTCGCGATGTTAGCTCCTGAGAATCCCCGCGTGAACCGGATGGCGTCCTTGGCATTGCAGCGGATTGGCCGTGCAGCCATTCCCGACCTC
>JALGTI010000047.1 GCA_029821455.1 Candidatus Zipacnadia bacterium
CGATGACAAGGCTGCAGCTATCGAGCAGATTGCGGCAGTGCTGGCAGAGGCTGAACAGCTCAGGGATGCGTATGCCTTCGACCCACTGGTGGATTGGGCGAAGGAACATGGGTATGATGGGTACGAGTACAACAACGCGTTGAAGAACATGTTGAAAGACATGGCAGAGCAGGGATACTCAGACTATGATGACTATTGGGATAGTCTGTCTGACCAACAGAAGCAAGACCTCTTCCAACAGAGCCAGGGCGTGGGAGGTGCTGAATCGCCAATGCATACGGACGGCAATACAGGCCAGATTGTGGAGAACTGGACGTGGGAAGACTATGTGAGGCGCTATGGGTCGGAGACGGCTGCGGAAGTGATCCGGGGGGCAGACCGTGCTCACGAGAGACACCATCAGGATACATACAAGCGTGAGAGCGAGTGGGTCTGGCCGGGCCATGACGCTGCAGATGCTGACCCTAACAAAGGACAAGGCTGGCCTATTGACCCGGAAGGGTACAATGACTATATGAGTGATCCGGAGAACTACAGCCGCGATGAGGTCGAGGCGTACTCCCGTCAGATGGAAGAGCTGCAGGATTGGTTGGATCATGACTGCTAGCAGCTAGTGCCGGGGGCAGACCGCGAAACACCGTCACGCCAAGAGGGATAGTGTGTACCCGGTGTGCTACAGCTCATGATCCCGTCTGATTTTGCGCCGGAATTCCCTGGCGGCCTCGACCGCTTGCCCCCGGGTAGCAGCTACCAAGCTACGGCGCTTCAGGATGCGGTACACCATACTCTCCGAGGCACTGGAGCCTTACCGGACCCGGCAGGACGAGATTGACCTGGTGCTGACAGATATGATAATGCCGGAGATGGGTGGCGAGGAGCTCTACGACGAGTTGACCCAGATCAACCCCCAGGTCGAAGTGCTACTGGTGAGCGAGTACAGTCTGAAGAATAGAGTCCCCGCTATGAACGAGCAGGGACTGAATGGTTTTCTCCAGAAGCCCTTCGATTTGGAAGAACTAGCACAAACGACACGAGAAGTGCTGGATAGTCCGAAGGTGCCAGAGCCCGCTTGAGGCCAACACCCGGGTGTCCGGGGGCCTGGAGGCTTCAGACACCTTGGGTGGCACCAGCTCGGGCTGTCTGTGTTACTTCAGACCGACTTCAGGTCCTCAAGTAATCCCGCCTTGTCGGCCCAGTACATGAAGCGGAAGTTGCCGCGCCAGTCCAAGGCGATGGCGTGGCCCATGATGGTGCAGATGTGGTCGAGGCGGTGGTTGATGCCCCAGGCCCAGGCATTGAGCATCTGACTACCGAACCCCGCGAAACATCGCTCGTGATCCACCATGCCAAAGCGGATGTACTTGTCGTCGCCGGTCAGGGCATAGGCGCAGCCCAAGGGCTCGCGCAGATCGCCTCCTGACCGGGACCTGCGATAGTCCCAGTGGTCAACGTAGAGGTTGGTGCCATCGGGGAAGCAGCCGTCCTGGATGCGCCAGTCGAGGATGCGCAGCAGGCAGCGGGCAGCCTCCTCGTCCTCAACGCAGCGCAGGTAGTACGTTATGCCCGTGGCGTAGATCGTCATTTGCATGGGGCACTTGCTGTCGTGGAAGCCAAGCTGATGAGTGTAGTAGCTGCCATCCTCGTTCTGCTGGTCCATGGACGAATGGATGATGCGGCGGGCAGTGTCCAGGTAGCGCTGGTCGCCGGTCGCTTCGTAGGTGGGGATGAGCGAGATGCACGCCCAGCCGGAGGTGCGCTCCCCACCGGGCCATCGGAAGCCCTTCTCGTCGAGGCGAACGATGTAGTCGCAGATGCCCCTGGCACCCTCGAGAGCCCGTCTGTCGGCGAACAGGCAGGCGTACTCCGCCAGTCCCTCAGCCCACATGTGCGATGTGCTAACGTAGTGCCGACCCCCGTAGTTCCAGTGGCCGTCGGCATGGGTTCTCACGCCCCCGACCTCGTCAGGGTTCTCCGTATTGTGATGCACGGTGTCTATATCCAGGGTGTGGTAGATCGAGGCGTCCAGGGCCCGCAGGAGCTTACGCTCGCCGGTGCGCATCCACTGCAGTAGTACAGCATGCATGAAATCGTGCTCGTTGTTGCCCATAAAGCGCTCTCGGCCCTCCATGCCAAACTGGGGAAAGTCACCCCAATCGAGCATGCCCAAGGCGCGGTTGCAGTCCTCCCAGCCGATGAACTCATCGCGCAGGCGGCGTTCTATGTTGGGGTACTTGCCCGGCAGGAAGGGGAAGACTTCGCCGAAGACCATCGTGTCGCGATACCACGGCTGCGGTGTGAAGACTAGCCGCTCGTTGAAGCCGTGGGCGATCTGACTGGCCTCCGCCTCTTTGCCCGAACCGGGGTGCAAGTACAGCATCATCATGTGGGTCTTAGCCATGCCCTGGTGGAACTTCAGGACGCCGGCCTGGCCGGGCCAGAAGTGCATTTGCAGTCTGCGATCCGCCGCGACGGTGCGCTTGGGGTAGTTCTCAGCGTAGTCGCGGATGGCGATGGTAACCCCACCGTCCGGTCCACTCAAGTCAGCCCAACCGTGGGCGCTGAAGCCGGTGGATTCGCCGGCCGCTGTGTAAGTCTCGGCGTTGGGGTAGATACCGGTCAAGTTGACGGGGAGGGCGAGGTCCGTCATCAGGCCCTCAGGGCTTTCGTACAGCGATTCGTAAGCGCCACACAGTGCGGTCTGGGACGCACCCGGCGGCAGCGAGGCCTGGAACACAATCTCGCCCAGCTCGACATCGGGGACATCCTCGCGGTTGATGAAGGTGTAATCGAGTTGCACCCATGGGGCATGGGCAAACACGTGCACGCGCAGCATGAAGTCCATGAATGTGCGGCCCTCGGTAGCGCGGACTTCCAGCCCCGGGGTGCCCGCTACATCCACATGCTTACCCGTCAGCCGCATCACCGCATACAGCGGGCCCTGGATTTCGGTCTCAACCTCCTCCACTCTTGCCCAATAGCGCGCGCCTTCGCTATCCGCCACCCACAAGCCGTCGCCCTCGCCTGGCTCAATGAGCGTCACGCCGTCTTTGCGAGCGCCGGTCAGCCTCAACGGAGCCCTCTCGATGCACAGTCCCAGAGCGTTAGTCTCGACGCGTATCTCGTCCTCATCAAGCTCGATCGCGATACCCGGGTCCGGTTCTGTCCTCGCCACACCCTCGCCGAATTCCAGCGTAAGCTCGTGCCGCGACTGGCGCTGGACCGATGGCTCCAGATGCACGCCAGCCCAGCGAATAGAGCCATCCTGCCATCTGCACAGCTCCCAGACCTGGGTAGCCACCTCCTGCCCGTCCGTGTCCAGCATGCGCATGGCATCCAGTGACCACAGTTCGCCTTCACCGAACGGTATGCCGCCGGTGACGGGCCAGTTGTCGCGGTTGATGCCGGTGAACTCTTCGATAACCAGAGGTCGGGTCATAGTCTGGGGTGACATGACTATCCTCCTCGCGCGGTCGCGGCTTCTTTGAGACTGTTACAGAAGTCTGCCATAGATTATGGCGGGGGAACTAGAAGTCAAGGCTTAAATCTGCTCGAATGGGGAGGAGCGGTTCGACAGGCTTACCACAGGCGGTGCAGGCAGAACTCTTCACAGACGCATGACAATCGCAGCTATGCAAGGCGAACACAGCAGCCAAAGTAGCTTCTTCGGCATGCTCTACGACAAGCTTGTCCCTCCAGATCATCTGTTGCGCAGAATCGCCGCGACCGTAGATTTTGCTTTCGTCTCCGAATTGGTGGGTGACTGCTATTGCCCCGATAACAGGCGCCCATCCTGGCCCCCCTGGTGCTGTTCACAGTCGTGTTCCTGTGCTTCCACAGGCTCAAGAGTGGTGAGCAACGTCGAACCACAATTCCTCTACGACCTATCCGACCGCATGGTGCAGCATCGAGCCGCTTTCTGGGTCCCAGAATGTGGGGCCATCAATTGGCTCGCCATCTTTGCCACAGCCGTGGGGCACGATCGGCCCCCTGAAGCGGTCAATGACGCCCTGTACCCATTTTGCGGCGTCAGGATGGCGGTCCAGCAATTGCAGGGCGGCCACACACAAATGACCATTGTCAACCACTGGGTGATAGCCAGCTACAGGGCTATACCTGCCCACATCCACCTCCGGCCGCCAGTGCAGTGCTCTCCAGCAAGGGTTTGCTCAATACAAAGCCAGCAGCGCGTCCAGAACTGTCAGCCGCCCGCGGTCATAGGCCTCGATGTCGCCGTCGTCAGCGGCCTCTATCGCCTGCGCGGGCAGCGTATCGAGGATCTCCCTGGCGCGGTCCAGTGCCGGACCCTGGCTTCCGGCAGCCTCCAGCTCGTCCACGCGGTCGCGCAACATTCGCAGGTATTCGTAGTCCTGTATGCCCTCGATTATCGCCAGCCAGTGCTTACCGTCGGTGATCGAGGTTGCGTCAATGTAAACTTTCGAGTATATCTCGCCGGTAGCAGCGAATTGGTTCCAAGACCCCCCCGGTGAACCGCCGACGTCCGCATAGCTCCAGAACTGGGTGCCGGTGCCCTTGATCAGCCACAGCTTCCATTGCTGGCCACGGTGATTGGCAATAGCCTGAAGCGACGAGGGCCCGCCGCTGGTATTGTACAGCCACAGCTCGCGCCCCCCGGCGCGCAGCTCCTCGTAGAAGTCCCACGTCTCCTGGCCGCCAGAGAAGTAGTGACTGATGTGGGGGCACAGGATGTCGTGCGCCTCGTACATCTCGCGCAGGCCGGTCGTTTGTGGCTGCCTGTCAGTGGGATCAACGAACAGCGTGAACTCGGGCACTGCCGTCTTGATAGTACGGGCCCATAGCAAACTGCGCTCGGCCCCCCTCCTATACTCGGCGCGGGGCTCGTCAACCGTCAGCAGCAGGATGCGCTGTGGGTCTATCCCAAGGTCGCGGACATGATCGGCCCAGAAGCGCATCACCGCGCCAACACGCCGGCTAAACTTCTCCGATCCTATCTCCACCCCGGCATAGCTGTCCGCAGATACCGTCCAGCTCCCGAAAAACACCGCGTAGTAGCGGGCATCAGGCCACATTGACACCCACTCGTCGAAGCGTGACATGTCCGGAGATTGCACCAGATTATCTTCATCGTCGAAGTTCTCCGCCGTCACCCAGGGGAAGAGATAAGACCACGGCACGTTGTAGCCATAGGACCTCATGTGACCCACTGCGGCTGAGAGGTTGCCGGCAGTCAGGCCATAGGCCTCCCCCCCCGGATACGCGTAGTCCCACATGCCGAAGGACAGCGTGTGCTCCTCGGGGTACTGCAGCGGCTCGAGGGTGAGCTGCAGAGGAACCCGCAGCCGCTCGCCATCCTCCGCTTCTATGACCACCGTGCCACTGTAGTTGCCGGGGGTGACATCCGCACCAGGATGGAATGCGAACCACAACTGGCGAGACACTCCCGCAGGCAGCGTTATCTGCCACTGGCCGCCCTCGAGGGCTGCTTCCGGCAGGGCGTCGGCTTCCCACCTGCCAGCCGCCAGCGCCACGTACTCGGCCTCACGCACGCTCACATAATCCGGCGCAGCGCCACCGGGCAGGCCCTCCAGCCATGCGCGGGCAGAAACCGGCCGCCGGCTGTTATTGGCAATGTTGACCGTATCGGCGCGCCGCTCTCCCTGTATCATCCGCACCTGTACAGTCAGATCCCGAGCAGTCTGGCCTGCGGACGGGTCATCCCACAGGGACAGACGCTCCCAGCGGTTGTTCTTCCACGCCTGCAGGCGCGGCCGCCCCTCCGCCCCTCGTAGATCACCAAGGGCCCTGAACAGTCGTCCGTGGGCGCTGGTAAGCGGGAAGACGGTGCGGTAGTCCTCACCCGGAGGGCCCACCAGCCGGCGGTTGTCAGCCTCCACCCGATCCAGGGCTGCAGCGACACGATCTCGTACCGCATCGGGCGCCGAGCTTGCCGCAAGCTCCTCACGGGCCCGAAACAGATCGCGCGCCACCCAGTTGCGGATGGCCAGCGGGACCTGATTGGTGCTCAGATAGGCATCAACGTCATCGAGAGGTTCGCCTTCGATGGGCTGCTCCAGCAACTCATCGGGGCCCCGGTAGACCTCTATCTCGTCGGTGAATATGTACCGCGCCGAAGGTATGACCAGTCGCACATAGCGCCCATGGCAGCGCAGGTCATCGGTGACAAGGACATGGCGCGCGGCGGGTGGTACGCCATGTCTGGCGGAAAGGTACAGCAGTTCCCCGACCAACTGGAATTGCTCCCCATCCTGGCTCACCGCTATCAGCACCACCGGTGGCCAGGTCACACCGGCGCCGCCGGCCTGTGAGCTCATCGCCACACCGGCTATCGGAGCATCCTCCTCCAGGTCTATGGTGATGGCCGCGTGAGGTCGCGGGTAGTACCAGCCCACGCATTCCTTGTGGAACCATATCGCGCCCGTCTCGGGCGCGAAGATGCCATCGGTCAGTTGAACGGCGTCACCATCGTCCAGGGTTAGTCCATAGGGGGCATCCTTGGTGTCTGGTTCGAGCGTGTAACTCTTGCCCAGCGCAACATTGGGGCCGGGTGGCGCGAAACCCTGGCTCGCCTGGCAACTCAGTGCAGTCACCCCAAGCAACGCCAGCATCAACACACAGCTTGTGGTGGTGTTCATGTTCGTCCGTACCTCCTTAGAGACTATTGTTGAAGTTACCTCTCCGCAAGGAGAGGGTGCGTCTCGGGTTGGCTATCAACCTGCTTGCGGCTTACGGCTATTGGGTTGTCAGAATATGTTCCACCCCTTAGCCCTGAATGGTACCACAGAGGGGCAGAATATGTACAGTTTGCCTTTACCGGTTGTACTTACCTCCCCGGTGTTTGTGAGGGCTTTTGCAACAGTCTCCACAGATGATTGCTACCGCCGGGGCTATGCCGGGCGTCGTGCCGCAACTCCAAACAGGCCGTGGTAAATGGGCTCTGCGGAGCGGTGTCCGCTATATCATACGGGCGTATCAGGCAGCCGCAGATCATTGGTATGCCCAGCGGGCCAGCAATCGTCTTCGCGATGTCCTCAACGGGCCTTCCCTAGCCAAAGGCGCGCCGGCTTACCGTGGTTCCTCACCAGGGCTGAAGCGTGGCTCTTTCGGGGTCACCGCTCAAGGTCGAGAATTCTATTCGGCTGGCTATAGACGGTAGCCCGGTCATCGCGCACAAAGCCGCAGAGGGTGATGTTGCAGCGTTCGGCGACCTCGATTGCCAGCGACGACGGCGCCGAGACCGCAGCTATCAGTTCTATCCCTGCACGAGCAGCTTTCGACACCAGCTCAAAGCTCACACGCCCCGACAGTGCAACCCCACAGCCGGCCATGGAACGCCTCTCCAGCACGCACTGGCCGATAGCTTTGTCGAGCGCATTGTGGCGTCCAATGTCCTCTGCAAAGGCGATTAAGTCACCATCTGCCGAGAATATCCCCGTCGCGTGAGTGCCACCAGTCTGTGCAAAAATGCTCTGCCGCGTATGCATAGCTTCGACCACGTCCAGGAGCAGAGCTATCGGCACGTGTAACGTTTCCCCTACGGAAGGCGTGTTCGATAGAAACCTTTCTACGTCGTCGCGGCTTCCGCACACGCTAGAGTCAACCAACTCAATAAGGATGGTGCCAGGATCATCCAGGCACTCTTGAACCAGACTGATGTCCTTGCGGCCACCGATGATTCGCTCCGAAAACGCAAAGCCGACTGCCAGGGCGATCCTGTCACCGGGCGTGCACATAAGCGTGTAGCTTCCCACGTCCTTGATATGCACGTGCACGGGCTGCTCAACCGCCACGTACTCTGGCTCCCGCACAGCCCGCAAACCCGAGCTGGCGACGCGCCATGGCTCAACACCACGGATGGCTTGGTCCTCCTCTGTGGCTCCACTGCTGTCAGTCATCACTTCACCTTGTAGCACATGTCGTCGGTCAGTGCACATCCAGCTCGTGCAGCATAAACAGGATGTGCTCCATTGTAGTCAGTATCTCGCCCAGATACTCCTCAACGGCCCTGACGCTACCCGGGAGGGTGTATATCAGCGTCTCTCCCATAATCCCGGCTACCCCACGGCTGAGCAGCGCATTGGGGTTTTCCGCCCCGAACTTGAGGCGAATTGCCTCCATTATGCCAGGGATGAGCTTGTCACACAGCCCTGAGACCGTCTCCGGCGTGATATCCCTGAGGCCCACACCGGTACCGCCTGTGGTAAAGACTACGTCAACGCCGGCATCTCGTGCAGCGGCTAACTCCCTGCGCAGCTCATCAGCATTATCCGGCAAGATCGTTGTCTCTATCTCGGCGTGCCAGCATGTGCCACGGAGAAACTCTTCGAGCAGTTCATTCACTCGGGGGCCACTCTTGTCAGTGTACTCACCACGGAATGCCCGGTCACTCATTGTGATGATGCGGAACCGCAACGTTCTGGGAAGATATGTCACTGCATCCCCTGGGCGAACGGTTCCACCTTCAATAACCCGGCAGAAGATGCCCTCCTTCAGCATTATTGAGATGTCAACGTTGGGCAGCAGCATGTGGGTGTCTTCGTGCTCCGCCTTGCCAATCTGGGTAACCTCAAGCTCGACCTCACCGATCCTGAAGCGGTCCAGAACAGCGACGCCGCTCAGATCCATGCCGCCAACGGAGATATTTGCCGCGAAGTCGCCGGCAGTGAATCGCCCGTTCGCCTTTGCAGCGAACCGATCAATACTCTCCTGGCTGATAATGCTGACCTGGCGATGCCAGGGGCCGGCATGGGCGTCACCGATGATGCCGTGGTCATCAATGCGAATCTCATCCACCGGGCGTTTGACGGTGCCTTGTTCGGCGGAGGTGTTTACCGAAACGACCTCAAGACTCTTCGACATCTTCTTTTACCTTCTCCACAAGGTAGATATCGCCGATACGCATCGCTTTGTCCACCGCCTTGCACATATCGTAGACGGTCAGCAGCGCCACACTGACAGCCGTGAGGGCCTCCATTTCAACACCAGTGCGGCCAACGCACTCGACCTCACTTGTGACGGTGATTCGCCCGGCCTCCAGACACAACTGCACGGCAACTTTGTCAAGTACCAGCGGGTGACACAACGGGATGAGTTCGGCGGTTCGCTTAGCTGCCTGGATGCCGGCAATCTCGGCAACTGTCAGGACGTCACCCTTTTTCATCTGGTTTTCTGCGATCAGGGCCACTGTTCCCTCAGACATCGTGATAGTGCCCTGTGCACGGCTGCGCCGTCGCTGTGGCACTTTCGACCCCACATTTACCATTCTGGCGCGGCCTTCACCATCCACATGGGATAGGTTGTCCATTTCATCCTCCTATCGCGCGCATGCAGGGGAGGTTGCAGGCCCCCCCGGCTTCAGGCTTGTCGCGGACCGCTTGCCGGATAGCCTCCCTGGCTCCCAGTTTACGCACACTAAAGCGAAGATCGGAAAACAGGCAGGGCTTTACAAACCCGTCGGCCGAGAGGCGCAGGCGGTTGCAGTGCGCACAGTCCCCACCGCTGCCCCCCTCGACGACCCAGAACCGGCCCGTAGCGGCATCCATCCTCCGGATGAAGCGCACTTCGAAGTCGTTTTCCCGCGCGAACTGCGCCACATCAAGGGCGTCCGGCTCCAACGACGACTCTGACACAACACAATTGAGCTTAATGGGAGTAAGACCCGCCTGCCCGGCGGCCTCGATACCCTCCAATACGCGGCGGATATCCCCACCGCCAGTGATCTCCGTATAGCGCTCAGGCGACATCGTGTCAAGGCTTACATTCACTCGGTGAAGGCCAGCCGCGGCCAAGGCAGCGGCATGCTCGGCCAGGAAGATCCCGTTCGTGCTCATCGCCAGGTCCCTGATGCCCTCGATCTCGGCCAGCATTCCCACAAGCACGCTGATGTCACGGCGCACCAGCGGCTCACCGCCGGTCAGCCGCACCTTCGTGACCCCCATGTCAACTGCTACTCCCGTCACCTCGACGACTTCTTCAAACGACAGAATATCCTCACGGGGAAGGAGCGTTACTCCCGCAGCGGGCACACAGTAGCGGCAGCGCAGATTGCACCTGTCGGTTACGGAGATCCTCAAGTAATTGATGGTGCGTCCGAAGCGATCTTTCATTGGCGGCACCTAGCCAATGGTGTAAATGTCACTTCGTCGCCCGCCCCAATCTCGGCTACACCCACGGGAACGGTGAAGAAGCCATCGGCGTCCGTCAGCGCAGTCAGATGCGCGGAACCATGGTACTCCACTGGCTCCACGCTTCCGCCTTGGCTGAGGCGACATGGCACATATTCGAGACGCTCTGTCTTGCGACGTTTGAAATCGGCGGCAAGTCGGAGACTGAACTCGCGCATCTGCCCAGTTGTTCCCATCATCAATGCAACCGCGCGCAATACAAACAAATGAAACATTAGGTACGCGGAAACGGGGTTACCAGGCAACCCGAACACCACCTTGCCCCCCCCGGATGCGTATGTCGTTGGCTTGCCGGGCTTGATGGCGACGCGTGAGAAATGCAGACCCAGCCCTACGTCGGCGAGGGCTTCAATCACGAAATCAAAATCGCCCGCTGATACCCCACCGGACAGCACCACCATATCGGCGCCTTCCAAAGCACTGCGGATCGCTCCGGCAATCGCCTCTCTATCGTCGGACACGATCTCTTCGCTGACTACGTCCAGGCCAAACTCCCGTGCCAGTCCCACCAGCAGCGGCCCGTTGCAGTTCATAATCTTCCCCCACGTCAACAGGTCAGGCGTATCGACAATCTCACCCCCCGTTGAGATTATCGCGACACGCACCCGGTGGGCAACCTCCACGTCAGTGACACCGCAGGCGATCAGATTTGCCACCTCGAGAGCACCAAGGGTCGTACCCGCCGCTAAGATTGTGTCCCCGTGGCGCACGTCCTCCGCTTTCCAGCAGATATTGGGTGGGCCTCCGTGTTTGTGGATCTTGACGATATTGCTGTGCTCCTCGGCGTGTTCGACTATGATCACCCGGGCAGTGCCAGCAGGCACAGCCGCACCGGTCATCACCTTCACGGCAGAGCCGGGAATGAGTTGCCTCTTCCCTACCTCGCCGGCCGCGACCGTTTCCAGGAGGTGATATTCATCGCGCTCATCGTCCGCCAGAACCGCGTAGCCGTCCATCGCGGATTTGTCGAATGGTGGCAGGTCCAGGCGGGAGACCTGGTCTGACAACAGAACCCGACCGATGGCATCGCGCACCGGGATCATCTCACCGGGCGGATTGATGTCAGCAAGCGTTTCATCCAGTATTCCAAAAGCTTCCTCACGCGGAATCATCGGCTCAAACTTTCTCATCAGGTGCTCCTTTGTGGTAATGTGCGGCGAACCGGCGGTCGGCATAGTCTGCCACCTCTTTGTTAACATGGCTGAAGACTTCCAGCAGGTGCTTGCCCTCAGGTGAAAGCGCCGATCGCCCGCCACCAACTCCTCCAGCACGAGGCAACACTAACTGTTTGCCCAGGTGCTTCTCGGCGGTTTTGATCAGCCCCCAGGCATAGCGATAGCTCATCTGCGCCACCTGCGCTGCCTCACGTAGCGTGCCAAAACGCTCCACCCCCTCCAGTAGCCGCGCTAATCCGGCCCCGAAGACATGCAGATTATCCAGCGTGAACCAGACCTTGGTTCTGACAGCCAGACCTGACTTGCTTAGATAGCGCCGCTGGTCTGCCAGTGCGTCGCAGATGGCCTCGCGTAGCCCCTTGTCGGTCAGCTTGCCTCGCAGCACCCGCTTCCACTCCCGCAGCGAGGCACCTGGATGGACTCGGAGTTGCGCCGCCGACCGTAGCCTCTCTACATCACCGCGAACATCGGTCTCACCTGCAACGCTATCTACAAAGACAATAATGTCGCCCTTGCCCCGGCGGGCCAGTGCGTTGGATTCTGCTACAATGTGATCGTACGAGTCGCGGCATGCTTCAATGAATGATGCAAGTTCAGCTTGCGTACTGAAGAAGCTTGCCGATTTGCTCGCCTTCGCCTTGCCATGGCCACACTTGGCATAAACGGAATTCGGCAGGATATCGCACAGCCTCTGTGCCAGATGGGTCTTGCCCACGCCGCGTCCGGCCCCGCAGATGATCCACACTGTCGTCATTAGAAGCACCCCAGCCCACAAGCCCGCACCTTGATGTCCAGACAGTTAAGCAGCTTCCCCATCTTCCTGGTGCTTATGTCTAGCTTGCCAGCCACGGCGCGTGCAGTGTCACAGGCGATCCACCCGCTTGCATACAGGGTCGTCAGGTCGCACTCCAAATGCTCATCAGACTCAATAACGCACACTGCGCAGTCATTGGCCGCTACGACATCAATTTGGATGCTCTCATCGTTAGCAAACGCGTTGACCGACTCAAGCATAGTTTCTGGAACGCCTAAGCGCACGCTCATCTAGACGCCTCCTTCGCCTTAACAAGAGCGTTATGCGCAACTGCGCATAACGGTTGCCAAAAAGAATGCACCGTCTCGGCACAATATCGTCATTATACTAACTCTGCAGCCTAAAGCGCGTCAAGAGAGTGTCCGAATGTAGGCCTCCCTCTGCGCAAGGAGATTCAGATGCAGTATCGCGGCGTCCTCCACGAGCAGGATGATAATCTCCAATGCTCACCTCTTGCCCGGTATTATGCGATAAATCTCACTACAGTTGCAAAGCAGAAGTTGTCCCCGGCCAGGCTTTTCTCGATACCGATCACACCCTCGACAACTGACGTGGGGGCCTCTTCATACCGAGACTCTTGGATCGCAAGCGGTATGAGGCCTGGAGTGAGGGTGCCAGCCCGGATATATGCGCCACTGCCGGCCGCCGGGGCAGAGAGATCCTGGATGCTCACCAACCTGAGCCGCTACCACCAAAGGCAGAGGCCGCGATAGAGGCAGTTCCCAAGGAACGCCAGAGCTGCGGGAGAGTGATGACACTGTACTGGCCCCCGGAATGACGGTTACCGTGGAGCCAGAGATATACGTGCCCGGGGTTGGAGGGGCGAGGCTCGAGGATACAGTCCTGGTTACCGAGCATGGCTATGAGAACCTCACACCATACCCCAGTGAGGTGCACATCACGCTTTGAGGGAATAGAAGAGCTTGCAGGGCGCGGGAGGCTGATTGAGGCAGTGAGGAGAATTACCCGACGAAGGAAGAGTTGCTGCCGGTATCTCATGCTCTGAGCGTGATGGCGCTCTGACCACAAGTACTATCTACGAAGGAGAAATCAATTGTGACGAGGTACATACTGGCCTGTTCATTCATTGTTGGTCTGGTAGTCGGAGGCGCGCTCAGTGTATCTGCCCAGCAGCGCGAGCGCGTATGCCTCAACGGAGCCTGGCTGTTACATCGCGGCGGGGAGCGTGACACGATACCGGCCGACACCTGGGCGCAGACGCGGGTGCCTGGCAAGTTTGCCGGCCACTATCGCATTGAGTCCGACTTGTGGGCCCATTTTCACCATGAGTGTGCCAATGCGAGGGCCTGGTACAAGACTGCTTTCATCGTGCCTGCGGGATGGGCTGATGGCCGGATTATCCGCCTGCGGTTTGAGGGTGTGAACCATTACTGCCGCGTTTTCGTCAACGGCCAATTCGTCGGTGAGCACCGCTCCGTCAATGTGCCCTTCGAGCTGGATATCAACGGTGTAGCCAGCACTGGAGCCGTCAATGAGCTGGCGGTCTACGTGGAATCACAGCCGCTTGCCAATGATGGCTACTACGCGACTTCTTATGCGAAGCACAATGTGGGCATTGTGGATGATGTCTATCTGGTCAGCTACCCGCAGGTGCACATTTCGGATGTCTTCGTGATCCCCTCAGTACGCAAGATGGAATTGCGGGCGCAGATAACCATCACCAACGCCAGTCCATCAGACCAGCAAGTGCGGATATACTCCGGGCCGTTCCTAGAAAGCGAGAAGAAGCTGGCGATGCCAGGCGCTCTGCTGAATGTGCCCGCCGGTAGCAGCGAGACAGTGGAAATCAGTCAACGGTGGACTGACCCGATCCTGTGGGGATACGGCGATTATGGCACCCCCACACTCTATGCGTTCAAGACTCACATTGTGACATCCAATGGAGCCACCGACACACGCTTTGACCGCTTTGGCTTCCGGGAGTTTTGGTGCGAGGGCAATGAATTCAGACTCAATGGCAAGTACATCTTCCTGACCGGTGAGTGCAACGGCGAGGGGTATACCTATCCTAATAACCGCCATTTCTTGAATATGCACTATCAAGCCCTACGTGAGATGAACGTGAACCAGGTGCGTCTGGGATGGGTACCGCGCCGCCGGGTGCGGTTCGACGTGGCCGATGAGGTAGGCATGCTGCTGGAGGTCAACGTATGTAATGCGCTCATCACGGACCCGCAATATGACCCTGAGATGCCGCCCGGACGGCGACCTGAAGTTGTTAAGAGGCTCATTCAGGACTACATCCGGGCCCATCGCAACCACCCCAGCATCATCATCTGGGAGAGCAACAACGAGGCCGGGAGCCAGGCTCAGCCCGCCCCCCGTCCTGGCAATCTCATCGGCCTGGCCAACGTGCAAGCAGCCTGCCACGAGGTTGACCCTACACGCCCCGTTGACCCCCAGGGCAGCCCGTGGGTGATGGTGGCCAAGCCCCTGGGGATTGACTTCGAGACTGACATCTACAGCGTCCACCCCTATGG
>JALGTI010000048.1 GCA_029821455.1 Candidatus Zipacnadia bacterium
TTGTACAACTCCAGCACGTGTGCGGTGGGGCCTGGACCTTTTACCATATCGGCAAGGCTGCCAGTCACAATGAGCACGGTAAGAAGCTGCACGGGGACTACGGGATACTGCAGGATGTAGAGATTGAACTGAGCAACCCGAATGCCGAAGCGGCCCAGGTAGAGATTGTCATTCAGGCCAGCGGCGGAGCGGCCAGGGGCATCTTCAAGCTGGATGGCACCACCATTGAGACCGGCCTGCTGCGGCCTAATCAGGAGAGTGTGCTCAGGCGCCTCAAGGTGGCCGCTGACAGCAGTCGCACGGTGCGCTTGCTGACCATCCCCCAGGCAGGCAGCAACTACCCCGTGACGCTGGTGGTCCGGACGATTAAATAGGGGCGTAATTCATCACGGCCCCGTGCGTCACAAGAAGGGCGCGATGAATCGCGCCCCTACAAGACCTCACGGTGGCCGGGGCTATCGCTTCAGGTGCAACAGGCGGCGGGTAGTCATACCCTTGGCGTCGGTAGCGGTGACCTCAATCGTCATCTCATCCTCTGAGGGGGCAGTCAGGAGGATGTCAAAGCGGCCACGGGCATCGGTCTCAACAGCCTCGCCGTTCACTGTCACTGTCGCCCCGCGCTCAGCCTTGCCAGAAATGGCAATATGCTCGCCAGCCTTCGGCAATGCGTTTCCCGACGGTAACTCGTAAAGCTCCAGAGCCGGCCCGAGCACGTCGCCCCGGCGCTCCCACTGTGATCTGGCCTCAGGCTCCAGGGCTGAAGTGGTCAGCCCGGCCGCGGAAACGTGGATGCGCTTGCCGGCGGTGACCTCCGTTGTCTGACCTCTCGCTGTGAGCGCCACCTTGCCATCAAAGACCTCCACCTCGGTCTCTCCATTAGCATCCACACCTACAGAGAAAACGGTGCCGCGCACGCCCGCAGTGGCGGTGGGTGTGTGAATCTCAAACTTCGACTGCCCGCTGAGTATCTTGAGGATGCGTATCCAGATGTGGCCCACATCAAGCCTGAAGACCGAGGTCTCAGCCTGGGAGGTGCGGTTCATCTGGCACTTGAGGACCTGCAGCGTAGTGAGCGGCCCCATCAGGATGCGCTCACCATTGGCCCAGTTGAGAGTGACCGTACTGTCCTCGCCGGTGCGGATGGTATCGCCGGCCCGGACGTAGTCGGCCGCCCCGAGGGCGACGAAGCTCTCAGCGGTGGCCTTCTTTAGCTCAACGGTCCCCTCGCCACCACTGACATGAGCGATGCGCTGCATAACAACCAGGGACGAACTGATGGTCAGCCCGACAATGACCATTAGTGCGAATGCCCCGATCAAGAACGCCGCTGCTTTGCGCATCTGGCGCCTCCCTACAGCCAGCGGGTGACAAACGCCCGCTCTTGGGGTATTATTGTCAGACGTCTAATACCAAAACACCTTTACCCTCCCTGTCAGAGTGCTAAACTGCGGACAGGCCGAATGGGGGCCACGGGGCGTTGGCCAAGAGACTATTAGGCGCCATATATAGCCGGGGGATTGTGACTATAGCATTGCTGACAATGCTGGTTTCGCTGGGGGTGTTCTTCTGGCCGGCGCCGACACTGATGGACCGCTTCGAGTGGCGGACGGTGGACTGGCGATTCCACCGGCGCCATCAGCGTGCCCCCCTGACACCGCACCCCGATATCGTGATCGTGGAAGTTGATGAGGAGAGCATTCGGAAAAAGGGCATCTGGCCGTGGGGGCGGGGCGAGTTCGCCGAACTGACACAGCGCCTGGACGAGGCCGGTGCCCGGGCGATAATCTTTGACATCTTCTTTGTGGATCCGGCGCGAGAAGATGCCGAGGGTGATGCGGCCCTCGTCAGGGCAACGGCAGTGGCCGGTAATGTCTATCACGCCGGCTTCGCGCTACGTGGTGATGAGCCGGCTGAAGAAGTCAGCAGCATTCCAGTTGACCCGGCCTGGGCGGAGGCGCAAGTGCTGCCGGGACGGGGGCTGGATGCGATTGCAAGCCTACATCGCTTTGTGGCGCTGGCCGGGCCAGCCTCTGAGTTGGCGACGGCAGCCCGGGGTGTGGGCTTCATAGATGTGATGGATACGGGCGACGGCGTGTATCGCCTGGCCCTGCCGGTGGGGATGTGCGAGGGCAAGCTGTACCCAAGCCTCGCCGTAGTAGTGGCAGCCGACCTGGCCGCCGTTAGCCCGGACCGGGTCAAGGTGGTTCTGGGGCAGGGGACGTGGATAGGCGATGCGTATGCGATACCGATAGACCGTGGCGGGTATGCTGCGATCAACTTTGTGGGCCCGGACCACACTTTCCCCTACGTCCCGGCTTGGAAGGTGACTGCGCAGGCGGGCGAACTGACGGAGGAGGAAAAGCTGCCGGCAGACACATTCCGCGACAAACTTGTGCTGATCTCGATGACCGCGGCCGGCCAGTACGACTTGCGCGCCACTCCCTACGGCAGCTTCTTCCACGGCGTGGAAATACAAGCCAACATCCTCGACAACATCCTGCTGGGGCGTTTCTTGCAGCAACTGGAGCCGGAGCGGACTGGCCTGATCATCATCTTCGTATCGCTGGCAATGGGTCTGGGGTTTTCGCTGCTGCGGCCGGTTCAGGCCTCGGCCTTCGGGTTGCTCCTGCTATGGGCCCACAATGCCCTGGCGGGTTGGGCATTCAATGATCACAACCTGATTGTGCCGATGGTGCCGCCAAGCCTGGCGATAGTGTTGGCGCTGATATCACTGCTCACCTACCGCGTGCTAGTTGAGGAACGGCAGAGCTACCGCGTGCACGAGGTCTTTGCCCACTTCGCACCGCCGCCAGTCGTACGAGAGTTGGAAAGGGCAGGTACCGAAGGCATAATCAGCGGCGAGCGGCGTGATATCACGGTGCTGTTCTCAGACTTGCGCCATTTCACGCGCGCTACCGGCAATATGCAGCCCGAGGATGTCGTCAGCTTGCTGAATCGCTACTTTAGCCTTATGCACGAGGTTATCTGGGAGTTTGGCGGCACTCTGGATAAGTTCATAGGCGACGAGCTCATGGCCCTGTTTAACGTGCCATTGGCCCAGCCAGACCATACGCTGCTGGCAGTGCGTTGTGCCGTGGAGATGCAGCGGCGAATTCACTCGCTGAGCGGCGAGTGGGCGTTCTATGGGATGCCGGAGCTGGCCGCAGGTATGGGCATCGCCAGCGGGGAGGCCGTGGTGGGCTGTATGGGCTCGCCGGGGCGCGTGCAGTATACGGCTGTTGGCGTTACTGTGAACCTGGCCGCGCGGCTGGAAGAGCTAAGCAAGCAACTCAAGGCCCAGATCGTCATCAGCCAGTCTGTCTGGGAGCAGGTCAAGGAGGAGGTAAGGACCGAGCCGCTGGCGCCGGCCATGCTACAGGGATTTGACGAGCCAGTGCAGGCGTACAAAGTGATAATTGAGTGACAAAAAGCCGCGTCGCAATGGTGCGTTTACAGAATTGTTGCAAGTCCGCAGCCTCCGCGTAGTAGATTATACTTGACATTTGCGTAGCCTATGCAGTATACTATTCTTTACATTAGATACATACGCTTTACATTTCGATATGAAAGCGAAATGGTCTTTATACGAAATCGTCAAGCGGCTGATAGATATAGCCGGCGCCAGTGCAGGGCTGGTGCTGGCTGGCCCGCTGATGCTGGCCTTGGCTATTGTGGTCAAGCTCGATAGCCCCGGGCCTGCGTTCTTCCGGCAGGTGCGGCTGGGTAAAAACGGGCGACCGTTCACGTTCCTGAAGTTCCGGTCAATGCAAGACGGTGCCACTCAACTACAGGTTGCATTGGTTGGACACAATGAGGTGGCCGGACCAGTCTTCAAGATTCAGGCCGATCCCCGTATCACCCGGCTCGGCCGGTTCATCCGCAAGTACAGCCTCGACGAATTGCCGCAACTGTGGCATGTGCTGCTGGGCGAGATGAGCCTGGTGGGGCCAAGGCCGCCAATCCCCGAGGAGGTGGCCGGCTACGAGCCCTGGCAGCGGGAGCGACTGGCCGTCAAGCCGGGCCTGACCTGCACCTGGCAGGTGAGCGGCCGCAGCAACATCCCCTTTGACCGCTGGGTGGAGATGGACATCGAATATGTCCGCACCTGCGACCTCCTGCTGGACCTCAAGCTCCTGCTTCTGACCATCCCCGCAGTCATCACCGCGCGCGGGGCGTATTAGCTGTACAGCCACAAAGGCCTGGCACCGACCCGAGAAGGACGGTGCCGGCGTGTCAATACAGAATTGGCTCGCAATGATTGGCGTGCAAGGCGCCCTACGGCCCGCAGCCGGTGGGGGTGATGCTGTACAGCTTGATCTGACACGCCCCGGCGGCGCGATTTAGTTCATACTTCACGCAGCCGCTCATGGTCTCGCCCTGTTCATCAATCTCCCAGTCCTTACAACGACCGTAGCACCAGCCAAGGGAGGCCAGTAGTCTGGGGGAGATCGGGGCTCTTGTTTGCTACCTCACCCACGCAATTCTTGGGGGCCCTTCCCAGATTACCTCGCGGCCAAAGGTTTCGGCCACGAAACGTAAGGGGACCAGCAGTTGGCCGCCGGCCATGACGGGAGCAACAGGCAGTGGCACCGGCCTGCCGTTGAGTACCGCCCTGGCAGCTCCCGGCGCCAGCACGAGTTTCAATCCCCTTGCCGCAACCTGGAGTTGTCCGGTGCTTGGATTCCACTTTACCCTGGCACCCAGCATGCGACCGAGATCGCGGGCTGGGACCAGTAACCTGTTGTTTGACTTCTCTATCCAACCGCTAAAGTGGATCCGGTCCACAATGACCGCCGCCGGCAAGCTGCCCGGGAGGTAGGCCTCAATCAGCCTCCCGCGGGCTTCCTCTACAATTAGCATCATCACCTCGGCGTCAGGGTTCTGCTCTAAACACTTCTGCGCCCATTGCAACGCAGAAGCCCACGCGGCGGAAGCCGACTCTCCTCCTTCTAGCGCCTTCATTCTATGGCAGTCGGCGAGCATTCCCATCGGGTTGAGGTGATGCATCTTTTGGTCTGGAAAGCTTACCGTTAAGTGGGGGTCAAAGGTCATCACTGCTTCATAGGCCGCAATCGCCTTATCGAGCTGGTCGTTCCACATGTAGGCCAGACCTAAGAGCAAGTTAATCTTGGCCCGTTCCGCCGGATCCTCCGTACTCTGAAGTGCCTCCTCCAGTTTCGGTATGGCGGCGGGAATATCTCTTTCTCCCATAGCCTCAAGCCCAGCAGTGAAGGCAGACGTAGTTCGCTCCCGAGGAAAGACAGCAATGTAGCCCACGATCGTTACTGTGACACATAGCGGTAGCACCCACCACCTAGGCCAACAAAGACACTGCAAAGCTTTCATTAACACCAACCTCCTCTCAGGAATAGTGGGGCTGTCATCTAGTGGAGCTTGAATGAACGGAGACAGTCCTCCAGCTCGTCGCCGCAATACGTGTGAGCTATCTGACCGGGGTCGTCGTACGGGTCCTGGTTCGCCGGCCCGGGCGTGTGCATTACACAATCGGCTACGGTGCCTGCTTCATGGTGCCCGATGTTGACCCCATGTCCACACTCGTGTCCGATGATAAACTTCTTCACGTCCTCATCCTGGGGGTCCCAGTTAGTCGCGTTAGAGCTACCGGCTGCATGCTACCTGACCCAGGCGATTCGTCCGGGTGCCTCCCAGATAACCCGGCGGCCGAAGGTTTCGGCTACGAAGCGCAAGGGGACGAGAAGTTGGCCCCCTGCCATGGCGGGAGCAACGGGCACGGGCACCTGTCTGCCGTTGAGTACCGCTTTAGTAGCCCCCGCTGACAGCACGAGTTTCAAGCCCTTTGCTACAATCTCGAGTTCGCGCTTGTTGTGATCCCACTTCACCCTGGCCCCCAGCAGGCGACCAAGATCTGCGCCGGTGGCCAAAACCCTGTTGTTCGCGTTCTTGGTTGGCCCTGTGAGGTAAGTCTGGCCAACCATCACTGCGGGTGGCAAGCTGCCCATGAGGTGCGCATTCCCCAGTTCGCGTCTAGCCATTACGAGATTAGCCATCACCGCCTGTCCATCCGGGAATTGCCTAATCGCTTTCTCCCACCATTGCAGGGCTGTTGCCCAATCGCCCTTCGCCCTGTAGCAGTCGCCAAGCCGGACCAGTGGGCTCAATCCCCAGATTCCCTGCTCTGGGAAGTCTGCCACCATGTTTGGGTCGTACTCCAGTACCGCCTCGCTAGCGTCGATAGCCTTGTCTATTTGGCCGTCCCACATATAGCAGAGCCCCAGCAGGAGATTGATCTTAGCCTGCCCCGCTGGTTCTTCCGCGCCAGCCAGGGCCGTCTGGAGGTTGGCTATGGCAGTTGGTATGTCCCACGGCGCATCCATGTCCTTTGGTGTGAGCGCCTCAATGGCCACATTGTAAGCTGAACTGCCAACCTGGGCCTGTGCTGGACTCATGACCGCAGCTAGCCCAGCCAAGAACCACAGCGTGATTACAGAACAGCCGTGCTTTGGTCCACTGCTTGGCCTTCCCATGGCTTTGACTCTCCTTTCCATCACAATGTGACGCGCCGCGAAGACTCCTAGTGCAGCTTCCAGCTATGTAGACAATCGTCATCTTGAGTGCAGTAAACGTGAGGGATGTTGTTCCAGTCAAACGGCTGATACATTACACAGTTTGACTCTCCCGCAAACCAGTAATCCTGGGGATCCGGGTCCCCTTCGTGATGTGGAATATTGACGTCATGCCCACATTCATGGCCAATTACATACTTCAACATTTGTGTATAGAGACCTCCGGGATCATCCTCGGTAATTCTATCGGTATATATTTTCACCCACTCGCACCCATTCGGAGTCCCGAGCTGCTGAGCCTCGCCGTAAAACTCCTCATGATCCTCTCCGTCCAGCATTCTGATAGCACGTTGCGTCTGTCCTGGGGCTGTGTCGCGGTTGAAGTTAACCACACGGTTGGCGTCATACTCGGGCTCATCGCTCTGTAACATGCGTATGGTCAGTCCGGTGGCGTCGAAGTCCTCATTACCCAGGCCACCTTCGTCACAATTGAGCCAAACAAATCCGCCGGGTGTCACCTCGTCCTCATCGTCCACGCTCTAGATACCGGGGTCCACAGAAATGTTGGTGAGTTGGCTGGTGCCGTGCTGGAGGGCATATTGGGGTTGCTGGTCGCGCTTGCAATTGCCGTCGGCCTCCGACTCTGTCGCAAACACTACCGCGTAGTATGTGCCGACTAGCTCGTAGTCCTTGTCGAGCTCCACGTCTACCTCGTACTCAGGTGAGTAGTAGGTTCCCTGCGTGAGCCCCGTGCAGGTGAGGGTGGCCTCGACCCCGGCCGCCCAAGAAGGGCGGCTGGTGGGCTTTCCACCAAGTCAGTAGAGAAACTAGCCTTTGCGCTACTACTTGTCATTGGCCTCTGATACCGCGCTCGTGCCCTTATCCGATTTGGGGCGCAGCCGCTCCTCGTCCATCCTTGCCGTGTCCACGATACTTAGAGCACTCGCCAGTTTTGCGGCAGTGACCTCTGAGGTAGTCCTGGCCTGTTCGGCCTTCAGTACGTCTAAGAGCAGGTTCTTGTCCGGCAGTCTGCATAGAGCGAAGATTGCCAGGGTGGTCTCGTCGGCGTCATCGCTCTTGACCACAGAGACGAGAGCAGGCACAGACGCAAATCCCATTCTGGTCAGTGCCAGCCCAGCAGGATAGAAGTCGATGCTTTCCGACCCCTCCGGGGCTACTGCAATCCACCTTAATAACGGCCCTTTGCCTGTCTTGACAACCGGGTCTACCTAAATGCCAGCGGCGCTGTTCGTGGCGTGGGACAACCAGAGGTTGGGGTGCACGTTCTCTCGCTTGGGCGGGTCCTTGTAATAGCTATACACGTGGCCCCCAGCAGCTTGTCGGGGTGCACCTTCGCCACACGCTTGGCTACAGCGTTGTAGAATGCTAGCATCCGGTCGCTCAGCACCGCACTCTTGGGATCGTTGGGCAGCGTATGCCCGCCATCAAGGGCACGGCAATTGTCGCACTCGCACAACCCTCCCCCGTCATTGGGCGAGATGGAGAACATCCCGAACTGAGGATACTCGTTGAAGAAGTCAATGGCCGTCTGCGCGAAGATCTCGATGGCCTCCGGGTTGCTCGTGCACACCTGCTCGCCGTGATGGCCAAGGTAGTAGGTAGTCCGTCGCTTGCCGTCCACCAGGGCGAAGTACTCCGGGTGTTCCTCTCCGTACTCCTCGGCCGAGAGTATCCTGTACCACGCGTGCCCACAGCCCGTGGTTATCGTGCTCCCTAGACGTAGGCGCCGGCCAAGCAGCTTGTATGTTTGGTCTACAGGGCCGTAAGCCAGCCACCTGTAGGACCAGTCCGGTGCATCGGTGAAGTCCACCTCAGGGATGACAATCTCGCGCTGTTGCGGCACCACGGTGCCCAGCTCATCGTGCCAGGCGAAGACCACACCGACGTACCTCTCCAGCAACTCATAGACCCCGTTGAGCGCTCCGCACTACACCGGGAAGTTGCTGCTGATCGATGCGGCATACCCCGATGTGTCAGCGCCGACGATATGCACGTTTCGCCCCTCGCTATAATCTATTGTAGACTCTTGCAACAGTCTCCCTAGGCACATCCCAAAGCCTGCAAGCCAAAGCCCTCTACAGGGCCTAAGCGAGGCGCAGACGCCCAGACGCCTACGGGAGGCACCCCTCCGGGGTGTTCGCTGTTTGGAGGCAACAGACGTGCCGGACGTCTCAAGTCTTCGCCTGTTCGTCACTCGAAACCCCTTGAGGACGCCCACTCCGGCCCCAATTTGTGGCGAGAAGTCTCTACAGAGCCTGCAAATCCGTGATTTTTGCACATACACAGCCGGCTAGGGAAGGAATTAGCGTCTCGATCAGAGAACGTGACACCAAGTAACGCTCTATATGGGAAACCTCGCTTATGCAAAGGAGCTAAGACCATGGCAGAAGTCTCCTCACCATATGAACTGTGCACGCTAGCCGAAGGCCTGGACCCAGAAGAGCATGTCATTGTGACCTACTGGGTTCAAGCAAGCACACAGACCGATATGCTAGCGAAGGCCGTCGCATTGGCAGTGGAGCAGAGTTCGGGGACGTGGACCGATGTGCCGTATGAGACGGAAGAGTTGAAGACAGGCTATGCAGCGAAGGTCGTGGGGATATACGGTGCTCCCGACCATGAACTCATCGCTACCCTCCCCACGGACGACGGGCAGAGGGACTACATTCTTCGGGTTGCCTTCCCCTGGCACAACTTCGGCGACAATTTGCCGATGATGCTCTCATCGGTCATCGGAAACGTCTCCAGCATGCCTTACCTGAAGGTATTGGACATTGACTTTCCGCGGGCGTTCGCAGAGCGATTCCAGGGGCCCAAGTTCGGCATCGCAGGCATCCGTGAGTATCTCGGGGTCTTTGGCAGGCCACTGCTGAACTCCATGATCAAGCCTTGCACCGGCTTCCCGCCGGAGGTTGGTGCGGAACTGTTGTACCAGGCGGCTGCCGGGGGGGCAGATTGGATCAAGGATGACGAACTGCTTGCGCCGGACATTGCCATTTGTCCCCTTGACGAGCGGGTCCGCCAGTACATGAAAGCCGCGAGCAGGGCAGACAAGGAAAAGAGCGGGAAGACGCTCTACACAGTCAACATCACCGCCGCGCCGGGGAAGTTGAAGGAGAACGCCCGACGTGCGTTGGACGCTGGGGCCAACGCTCTGATGGTGAACGTGGCAGCGATTGGCCTGGGCGCCCTTCGCGACCTGGCGGAGGCCCCCAACATCACTGTCCCCCTGATGGCCCATACCTGTTTCCAGGGGACGATGAGTAGCAGTCCGCATTCAGGCGTCGCTTCGGCGCTGGCAGCCAAATTAGCGCGGCTGGCTGGGGCTGATCTGTACCTGAATGTGGCGCCTTCAGCCAAGTTCAATGCTCTCCGCGAGAAGTTCCTCCAGATCCATCACGCACTGATACGGCCCTTTTACCATTTGAAGCCGACCTTTCCGCTGGTTGGCGGAGGGGTCCACCCAGGAATGGTACCGTACCTGATTGAACTGGTGGGGACCGACTTTGTCGCTGGGGCCGGCGGCGCCGTTCACGGCCATCCCCAGGGAAGCAGGGCAGGGGCGAAGGCCATGCGTGATGCGATTGATGCCGCCTGCCGTGGCGAAGACCTCTTTGAGGCGGCCAAGAAGAGCGAAGAACTTCAGATGGCCCTCGACAAGTGGGGCATCTACTCTGAAACCGACTTCGCGCGGCTTTACACTATCGACTCGTGACCCGGCAGGCTAGCGTGCCGCAGGCCAGGAGACTCTGCGTAGGTGGGACTAGAGGATGCTCATTGGTGCGAATTGGAAGATGCATAAAACGGTGCACGAGAGCGTTGACTTCTTTCGGGCTCTGGCTGCTGATATTCTGCTGGACCTTGATGTGGAGGTCTTCATCTGTGTGCCATTCACTGCCCTCTGGGCCTTGAGCCAGGCGTCGGCCGCGGCAGGCGGCTGGCCCATCGCGCTGGGCGCACAGAACGTCTTCTGGGAGGATGAAGGCCCTTATACAGGTGAGGTCTCGCCCGTGATGTTAAGAGACAGTGGCTGTAAGTATGCCATCGTGGGCCATTCTGAGCGGCGCCAGAAGTTTTCGGAAACGGCAGCACACACGGCGAAGAAGGTTGCCGCCCTTCTGAGGAATCGCGTGCGGCCTGTCCTCTGCATCGGGGAAACTTGGGAAGAAAAAGCGAAGGGCATAACGGAGCAAGTTCTGGTGCGCCAGTTGGAGCCGGTGTTTCCGATGCTCAGGACTGAGGATTTGCCTGAGTGTGTATTTGCCTATGAGCCGGTCTGGGCTATCGGGACCGGAAGAAGGGCTTCTGCTTGTCAGGCGGCGGAGGCTCATCGGTTCATCCGGCTGCTTTTGCACGATCGCTTTGGAGTCGAGGCAGGCGAGCGGGCGAAGATCCTCTATGGAGGGAGCGTAACTGAGAAGAACCTTTCTGAGCTCCTCGAAATTGATGAGCTGGATGGGGTATTCGTGGGGGGCGCGAGCCTGGAGGTGCAGTCATTTTCGACCATTATTCGAAGGTGTGCACAGCGAGGAACAGAAGGGTCATGAGTTTATTCCTGGACACTTCCAAAGGCAAGAGACATAGGGTTCATGCCAATGCAGGAGGAGAAAAACTGTGAGCGTTGGCGCTCATACGCTGCGCGAGATTGAAAGCCAACCCCAGGCGCTGCAGGATGCCCAGCAGACGCTGTCGGCTTGTGGAGCTCAAGTGGTGCAACTGCTGCAGCCTGCCCCGCGAGTTCTCTTCGTTGGGTGCGGGTCAGCTCTTAACATTGCCTTTGCTGCGGCCCCGGTCTTCGCCATCACTACTGGACAGATGGCTGTGCCGGTGGCAGCTGGCGATATCTTCCTGTATCCACAAGCGTCTATTGAGCCAGGCAGCGCGGTAGTCTGCATATCACGCTCTGGGGAAACCACGGAGACCGTCCAGGCTCAGCGTACTGCGCGAGCCTTGGGTTGCCGAACTGCAGCACTGACAGCCTACCCCGACAGTCCATTGGCTCAAGAAGCAGATGTGGCCATAGTCCTGACCGGTTCGCAAGAGCAAAGCGTTACCACTACGGCTTCGGTATCTGCGATGATTCATGCCGGCACGCTTATGGCGCTGCAGGCTGCGGGTGAGGACAGCCGTCTAGCAGAGGCGGGACAGGCTATTGAGGTCTGCAAAGAACTGCTGCCCCGAACCCGGCGGCTGGCTGAGCGAATCCTGGAAGAAGTCCCGTTCAACAAAGTGGCTTTTGTGGGAGCAGGTCCGCACTACGGCCTGGCTCGTGAGGTCCAGCTCAAGTTCAAGGAGATGACTCTGCTACCCAGCGATGCTTATCCGCTGCTGGACTATAGGCACGGCCCTATGTCTAATGCAGATTCGCAGATGCTGCTAGGCATCTTCGGCTCTGGACCCGGTGAAGCGCTGGAAGACCAACTGGCGCCCGAGATGGAAGCCCTGGGAGCCACGACCGTGCTGGTGTCGGAGAGTTCCCAACCCCAGGCCCGGCGGCGCTACCACCTGAGCCTGGACAGCGGGCTGGACGAGCTACTAGCTCTGCCTCTGCAGCTCCCCCTCTTTCAGTACCTCGCTTACTATACGTCTATCCGGCTTGGCTATGACCCAGACCATCCCAAGAATCTCACCCACTACGTGCAAATCGAGGTGTCGTGAGCGTGAAGGTTTTGGCAGTTGGTGCTCATCCTGATGACCTGGAGATAGGTTGTGGCGGCACTCTGGTACGTATGAAGCAGCAGGGACACGAAATCGCCATGTGTGTTATGACTAATGGCGACCTGGGCCACAAAGTAATTCCCCGGGAGGAGCTAGCCCAGATTCGGGAGACCGAGGCCCGGGCCTCAGCAGCCCAGTTGGAAGCTGAGTTCTTTATGATGGGATATAGCGACTTTAGCGTACCTGATTCCGAGGAGCCTATTGCCCGGCTGACCGAGGTTATCCGCCAGGTGCAGCCGGATTTCATCATCACCCATCCCCAGGATGATTACATGCGGGAGCACAGCCGGGTGGGCGAGCTGGTTTTTGAGGCCTCCTTTCGGGCTACCGTCCCCCATCTTTACCAGCACTTGACGCCCACTGAGGAGGTTGTTCCGGTTTACCAGATGGAGAGCTTTGGGGGCGTCGGCTTTGTTCCCGAGCACTATGTGGACATAAGCGCTACCCTGCAGCGGAAGCTGTCCATGCTGCGGGAGCACCGCAGCCAGGTGGAGTGGCTGCTTGAGCATGACAAGGTTGATGTATGCGAAATGGTAACCTCCTTGGCCCGGTGCCGTGGTATTCAGTGTGGCGTACAGTACGCTGAGGGGTTTCGGGAGAGGCGTGCCTACCTCCGGGGGCGCCCGGCCCGGCTTCTGCCCTAGATGCCTCAGTCCGGGACCGAACTACTAGCTTCAGCTATGAGTCTGCATCTGGGCAGCGCCACGGGCAACTTTGCCAGCTTTGCGCGCCATTCCTTTGCGACCTTCACGGCTGGATGCCCAGTCACCAGGCTAGCGAGTATCAGAAGATGCCTATGAGTCCTGTCTTGAGGTTCCTCAGGGTCGGTTTTAGGGTGTGATTTCAGGGCTTTCGGACAAAATGCAAATGCTCGGAAACGCTATTGCAGTTGTCCGCCCCGGGGAGCCAAGTCCTTCATTATCCGAACTTTGACTTGCTTCCAAGATCCGCTTTGCTTTCTCCGTAGTCGGGCCTCAGCCGTGACTGTTTCCATTGTCGCAATTCTCGGGTCTTCGGAGTAAGCTACACCCCGACGCCCGTCACCGCTAACCCCAGAGACAGCTTCGCAAGGTTGATTGCTATGCATAGGGCATTGAGAAGGAAAGCACTGCAGGATATTATTGGTACTGCAAAGTTTGCAGTTGCATTAACGAACGGCAACGTAGGCAGGTGTTTTGAACGCGCTAGAAGGAGCGCACACAAGTGACTAAGGTTAAGCTGGCCCATGCAAGTATGACCGAACATGTTGTGCGAGATTTATCGAGGATTGTGAAAGCCATTGATGACTTCTCGAAACGCGTGCATAGAGTGCATGGGGTGAGCGGCCCACAATTGTCGCTTTTGTGGGAGCTGCGAGAAAGTGGAAGACTTACCATCTCGCAGTTGGCTGAGCGCATGTATCTGCATCCCTCGACGGTTTCCGGTATTGCGGACCGTCTCGAGGGAAAGCGTCTTGCCACCCGCATGCGGGACACTGAAGACCATCGAGTGGTGGGCCTGACTATCACAACGGCAGGTCTCGAAATACTGGACACGACTCCTATGCTGCCCAGACATCGAATAGTCGAAGCGTTGAAGAAAATGCCCGACGCGCTCGTAAGCGGATTGGCCAAGGGGTTGGGCCCCTTGGCGGCAGTAGTCGAAGCCGAACCGTGAGTTTCGCGTTGAGAACTCTATTCGCGGGGGAAGTCAGCGGTGGATGGGGCCACCACCGCTGCGAGGGCTGTGACAAGTGGCATAGCGGGGTGCAATCACTGGCCAGTGAAAACAGAGAAAGCCTGGGCACCGTGCCAGCCGATGAAGGTTGGCACGGCTTTCTGCGAGAATGGTCATAGTACGTGAAACAGATAAGGAGGGAGAGCGGAGATGGAGTATGTGAAGGCCGAAGGCTCACATTATGAGATTGGGAGGCTGTGCGGCGAGGCGCT